>CAZQYE010000281.1:0-3263 GCA_964597375.1 uncultured Myxococcales bacterium | reverse complement strand
ACCTCGACCGGGACGGCCGTGAGCACGGCGTTCCCCAGCAGGCCTTCGACGACGCTCTCGTCCGTGAGATCGTTCATCGAAACGCCCGGCCGCTCACCCGCCACGCCGAGTCTCGTCCCCGGCCGGTCGTGGCCGAAGCCGTGCGGAAGGCTCACGACACCCGGCATGACCTCGTCGGTCACCTCGGCGCGCACTTCCACTTCGCCCACGCGGCTGCGGACGCGCACCAGCGCGCCATGCTCCACGCCCAGCCGTGCGGCGTCGTCCGGATGGACGAGCAGCGTGCAGCGATCGGGCCCTTTCATGAGCGTCGGACAGTGGTGCATCCACGAGTTGTTCGAACGAAGTTGCCGCCGCCCGATCAGCAGCAGTCGGCCTTCCTCGGGCTGGATGTCGCCCGATTGAAACTCGCGGCGCAGCCGGTCGATCTCAGCGGCCAGCTCGGGACACATCAAATGAAGTTTGCCATCCTCGTGGTGAACGTACGAAGCGAGCCGTCCTTCCTCCAGGGGACCGAGGTCGACACCGGCGGGGTTTTCCAACAGCGCGGCAATCGACAGGTCGTGCGGGCCCATCGCTAGCAAACCGTCGATCAAGTCGCGGGGTGACGCCGCAAACGGCTCGGTACCGCCCACCGGTAGTCCGGCTTCGGGATCGGCCTGGCGCAGCGCCGCCAGCGCCGTCGCAAGACGGCCGAGGATTTCCCACTCGCTCAGTTCATCGGGCTCGGGCTGGAATACCGGAGGACAAAACTTCGCCGTGTTGCGAACCGACAAGCGCTGGAATACCAGGCTGAACTGATCGTTCTCGAGCGAGTGCCGCGGTGGCAGGATCACCCGCGCATGCCGCGTTGTCTCGTTGAGTGCCGGATCGACGCTGACCATGAAATCGAGCCCCGACAGTGCCTCGTCGAGCCGCCGCCCGTTGGGTGTCGACAAAACGGGATTCCCCGCCATCGTCACGAGTCCCCGCACTTGGCCCGGACCCGGCGTGGTCATTTCTTCGATCATCGTCGCCACGGGAATCTCACCGCCGAACTCGGGAATCCCGCGCACGCGTGACTGCCACCGCCCGTAGTGCCCGGGGGGCACACCGCCCGACGCCGGCGTCGTGAACATCATGCCGCCCCGCCGGTCGAGGCGGCCGGCGAGCACGTTCACCGCATCGACGAGCGCGTTGACGAGCGTGCCGTAAGGCTGCACGCAGGTCCCGATGCGCGCATAGCAGGCGGCCGTGGGAGCGCCGGTGAACTCGCGAGCGAGCCTGCGAACCGTAGCCGCCTCGACTCCCGTGACCGGCGCCACCCGCTCGGCCGGAAACTCCAGGGCCACCGCGCGTAATTCCTCGATTCCAGTAGCCCGCTGAGCCGCCGCACCGGAATCGACGAGCCCGCCGGCAAACAGCGCTTCGAGCATCGACAGTAGGAAAAGCGCGTCCGTGCCCGGACGCAGGAAGACGTGCTCACTGGCAACCTGGGCGGTCTCCGAACGCCGGGGATCGACGACGACGACCTTGCCCCCGCGATCTCGGATCGCACGCAGTCGCCGGCGCATGCCCGGCGCCGTCATCAGGCTGCCGTTGGACACGACCGGGTTCGCACCGATGATCAAGAAGTAGTCGGTATGATCGACATCGGCGACGGGGATGGAGAACTGGCCGCCGTAGACGAGGTACGACGCTAGCATGCGCGGGAACTGATCGGCGGAAGACGCGCTGAAGCGGACCTTCGTGCCGAGCATCCGAATGAACGGCGGGTTTGCGAGCAACGCCGGCAAATTATGGACCGATGGGTTTCCGGCATAGACGGCGACGGCGTCCTTGCCGTGGTGGCGCTGCACCTCGTGGATGCCGGCGGCCGCAGTCTCGATCGCCTCGTCCCAAGAGCACTCGCGCCAACCCCCGCCGTTGCGCACCAGGGGAGCGCGCAAGCGGTTCGGGTCTTCCCAAGTGTCGCGCAAGGCGACGGCTTTCGGACACACGTAGCCGCGCGAGAGAGGATCTTCCTCGTCGCCGCGAATGGAAACGACGCGGCGGCCCTCGGTCTCGACGAGGATCCCGCAGGTCGCCTCGCACAAATTACAGATTCTCCGGTGCATCGTCATGGGCGCGCATGTTGCCACGATTCGCAGTTACCGCACAAGCGCCAGTTCTCGGCCAGCGGTTCCGGCGCCTTACGCGCTGCTTCATCCGCGGTTGCCCTGGCATGATCTTCAGGTTTTACTTGCGCCCGTGCCCACCGCAGTCACCAGAGGCGTACGCGTCGACGTACAGTCGATCTTCGTTCCCGAGCAGTCCGATCCAGTGCTCGATCGTTACGTATTTGCGTACCGAATCACGATCACGAACCAATCGGACACGACCGTGCAACTGCGCCGGCGGCACTGGTACATCACCGACGACAGCGGTTCCGTCCGCGAAGTCGAAGGCGAAGGCGTCGTAGGCGAGCAGCCGGTCTTGGAACCGGGAGAGTTTCACGAGTACACGAGCGGCGCCGTCATCGAAGCTCCGACCGGACGTATGCGCGGCACGTACGAAATGCACCGCGAAGACGGCAGCGTGTTTCACGTCGAGATCCCGGAGTTCGAACTGAACATGCCGCGAACCCTCCACTGAAAGAGCAACGAACCGTCCTCTCCGGCACGCGCGGGCCGATGAAACACGCCCTCGATCCCCAGAAAATCTTGAGCGACGCCCGCAGCGCAGCCCGATCGCTGATCGGTTGGACACTGGTTCGCACCGGTGAAGAAGGCGTGCGCGCCGGGCGCATCGTCGAGACCGAAGCCTATCCTCATGACGACCCGGCGTGCCACGCTTTCGGCGGCCGTACGGCGCGCAACGCGTCCATGTTCCGGCATGCCGGCCATGCCTACGTCTATCGCATCCATCGTTCGTTTTGCTTCAACGTGGTCACCGGTCCGGAAGGCCGCGGCGAGGCGGTCTTGATTCGAGCAATCGAACCGATCGACGGCGTCGACCTCATGGCTCGCGCCCGCGCCAGGAACACCGTCGGCAGGAAAGCGCCCAGCGGCAAAGCGCTCACGGACGGCCCCGGCAAACTGTGTCAGGCGCTCGACATCGACGACCGTCTCGACGGCTGCTGGCTGTTCGACACGGACGGCAGCGGCCTGCACCTGTTGCCGGGAAACGCGACCGGTCCGGTCGTCTGCTCGACGCGAATCGGGATTTCGAAAGCGCGGAGCAAGCGGTACCGGTTCTTCCTGCGGGGCAATCCGTGGGTGTCGCGCCCGCGCTGATCCGGCGCG
>CAZQYE010000280.1:0-3270 GCA_964597375.1 uncultured Myxococcales bacterium | reverse complement strand
CGGATATCCTTTGCTAGCAACGGAATATCCGACGCACCGTCCGATTCGCGGCCCGCGTTGAATCTTCGCAGAGAGATGTTTTGCCGGCGCCGCCTGGTGGAGGCGGGGGGAATCGAACCCCCGTCCGAAAGCACTCGGTAGAAGCCTCTACATGCTTAGCGCGCGTTTTGTTCTCGCCCGCCGGACCTCCCGCGCGCGGGATGCCGCCGGGCCAGCCATCGTCAGATTTCGGATCGGGCGCAGATGGCACGCGCCCTCACCTATCCCGCTAAGCGTCGCCCTTTCCTCGGCCGCGGGAGTGCCTCGGAAGGACGTCGCGGCTCTTAGGCCGCGAGTGCGTATTCAGCGTCTGCAGTTAGTTTGCAGCCTGCGCCTTTTTACGAGGGCCCAGAGACTCGGCATGCAGCTCCTACGTCGTTACCTCCGTCGAACCCAAATCGCCCCCATACCTTTCGGCAGGGCGGCCGGCCCAAATGGCCGACTTTCCGACTATAAGGCCGAATCGGCGAGGCGGCAAGCGGAAAATTCGCGCATCCACCAACGGGCCCCACAAGGCCCTCGGATCGCACGGCCCATCTTAGCGCGGCCGGTTCTTGCGCCCGTGCGAGCGTAACGTATGCTGGATTAGCGCAGGCTCTCGGCGAACGACCCGAGTGGATTTTGCTACAGCGATGTTCCCTGTTGAGCCTTGCCGGGACCGGTGCCGACAATGACTGTTCGCTATCCAGATGAGCAAGCACGTCGCAATCGTCTGCTTGCAGAACTCGACCGGATTCTTCCGCTGCTCGTCGACGAGGACACCGAGCTTGTCGTCCTGTTCGGATCGCTGGCCGGCGGACGGCTTCGTTCAACGAGTGACCTCGACATCCTGGTCGTTCGCACGGACAATCGGCGACCGGCCCAGCGGATGGACGAGCTCTACCGCCGGCTTGAGCCGCGCGTAGCCCTCGACCTCATCGTATACACGCCGGAAGAACTCGAAGAAGCGCGAGTGAACTCGAGTTTCATCCGTCACGCCCTCGAGAACGGGAAGATACTTTATGACCGAAGCAAAGCGGTGGAAGGCGCGCGCAAGAAACACTAACCGCTGATCAAGGCTCCTCATCGACATCTTCGATCCGGACACCCTCACCGGCCCGAAGCGCGGCACGTGCGGTTGCGATACGCTCGAGAAAATCGGGATCGTGCTCGATCCGATAGTCCACCCAGTCCTCCTCGGTTCGAAAACCGACCAGGACGCCGGCGGGCCTGCCATGGCGCGTAATCAAAACTTCCTCACGTTCGGCCAGGCGCAGATACCGGGACAAGTCGTCCTTGACTGCGGACAGTGCAACCCTACGAATTCCGCGTTCCTTCTTCTTCGAGCCACGCTTGCGCCCGCTCTTTCGAGATGATCGCGAGGATTTCGACTGCGTTCTTCGTGACATCGTAGTACACCCGTAACTCGCCGACCCTCAGACGATACTGGGGTCGACTTATTCCCCGAAGCTTCTTGATCCGACTCTTACTCACTCGAGTCGGCTCGTACCGCAGGTATCTTTCAAACGCGTCGCGTATCCTTGCCCGGTCGTAAGCGCGGAGTTCTTTCAGATCGACAACCGCCTGCGGGGCCAGGACCAGCTCGTAACGCATTCTGGCTAGAGTCTAGCCAGAATTCTTCCCACCGACAACCCGATCGTTTCCTTATATGACATGGGTTGCATCGTGCCTAATCACCCAAGTCGCCGGCGGGCGATGATCTCACGCATGATCTCGCTGGTGCCAGCGCCGATCGCAAAGCCGCTGATGCCGCCGCTGGCACGGGCGACGAAGTACTCGTCCATGCAGCCGTAACCGCCGAATACCTGATCGCATTCGGCGGCCAGACGCTTGTAGAGCTCCCCGGCGAAGAGCTTCGCCATCGACACGTACTCCTCGGCCCGTGGATCGCGCCGGCACATCAGGTCGGTCGCGTAGTACGTGAGCAGCTTCGACGCTTCGAGCTGCGTCATCACGTCCACGAGACGGTGGCGCCAGACGGGCAAGCGATCGATCGTCGTGCCGAACACCTCGCGCTGGCCGGCGTACTCGAGCGTCGCATCGAGGATCTCGCGCATGTAGCTGTTGGCGATGTAGGCCAGCACGAGCCGCTCGCCCTGGAATAGTTTCATGATCGCATAAAACCCCTGCCCTTCCTCGCCGACCCGGTTGCTCACGGGCACACGGCAGTCTTCGAAGAACAGCTCGGCGGTATCGGATGCGTGGGCCATCACTTTGCGCAGCTTGCGGCCAACGCGAAAGCCGGGGGTGTCCGTGGGAACGATGACGATGCTCACCCCCTTGGGACCCGGCTCGCCGGTTCGAACGGCGAGCGTGACGAAGTCGGCGATGGTTCCGTTGGTGATGAAGATCTTCGAACCATTGATCACATAGTGGTCGCCGTCGCGGCGGGCGCTCGTGCGAATGCCGGCCACGTTCGAGCCGGCATCGGGCTCGGTGATTCCAAGCGCCGCAATCTTTCGCCCCTCGATGGCCGGTACGAGGTACTCGCGCTTGAGGTGATCGCTGCCGAACTCGTGGATCACGCTCGTGGCGATCTCGCACTGAACGAGCAGACTGACGACGACGCCGACGTTGCGGCCCCGCATCAGCTCTTCGATCAAGATCCCGGTGTACCAGTAGTCGAGTCCGGAGCCGCCGAGCTCGGGGTCGAAGCGCAGGCCCAGGTAGCCCTGCTCGCCCGCCTTCGCGAAGAGCTCACGCGGGAAGGCTTGCTCGCGGTCCCACTGCTCGGCATGCGGGGCGATCTCGCGTTCGGCGAACTTGCGAACGGAGTCGCGGAACAACTCGTGCTCCTCGGTGTAGGGGGGAAACGCCATGGCCAGCCCTCCTTGCTCAGAGGCCGCCTAGCAACCCTTGCCAGCAGCGTCAATCCGCCGGCGGGTAGGCCTTGGCACGGTCGATTCGCGGGCCCTCGACCCCTGCGGCTATTCCCGCAGAACTAGGCGCACGCCGTAGGCGGTCTCCAGGGACAGGACGTCGGATGCCGGCTCGTCGACGACGTCGAGCGTGGCACGTACGTCCTTCCACGCCTCGGCGAAGTGCGGAGCGATGTAGACGGGGACTCCCTCGACCCGCCCGATCTCGACGGCACCGTAGGGAAGCACGTAGTTTTCGTACAAGTGGGGCGCCGTGCCGTCGCAGCAGCCCGAATCGATCGAGATGGTGAGCTCCCCCGAGCGCTCGGCGCGCACGCGCCGGAGCACTTCAATGACTCGCTCGGTTGCCTTT
>CAZQYE010000279.1:0-3272 GCA_964597375.1 uncultured Myxococcales bacterium | reverse complement strand
CGCCGGCGCCACCCACGCGAGCGGCCACCACGAGACCGGCGGCATCGAGGCCGCCAGCATCAAACCGGCCGAGAGCGCAGCGACGATGCGTTTCACTCGTCCCACTCCATCACGTGATCGATCTTCGTGTGCCGGGACGAAGCCGCAACCATCACCCCAACCGCAGGCCCGCCGTCCACTCGCTTCACTCGTCCCACTCCATCGCACATTCGATACCGGCACGCCCAAGGAGTGTCGCAAGTCTGCGTTCCTCGGCGCGCATGCGCTCGGCCTCGGCCTCGTTGCCTTCATGATCGTAGCCGAGCAGATGGAGGAAGCCGTGGAGCAACAGGCGCACGATCTCGGCCTCGTGCGTCCAGCCGCCCGCGGCCGCCTGGCGCTCGGAAGTCTCGGCCGAAATCACGACGTCCCCCAACTCCACCGCCTCGCCCCGTGCACCGGCAAGCTGTTCGCCCTCCTCCTGGGCGAAGGAAAGCACGTCGGTCGGTCGATCCACGCCGCGATACCGCCGGTTGAGCTCGCAAATCCGGGCGTCGCTCACCACCGCAACCGACAGCGCGTCGCTTTCGTGTCCGGTCTCACGGAGCAAGAGTTCGGCGACTTGAGCGAGCCGCTTCTCGAGCCAAGGCACCGCCGCTGCACTGACGTCGACGGGCATCGGCTCGGTCTATTTGCGGCGCCCGTTTTCAGCGGCGTCGTACGCGCCGATGATGGCGCGTACGAGCGGGTGACGTACGACATCGCTCTCGTCGAACCACACGAACGCGATGTCCTTGATGTCGGCGAGCACTTTGCGCGCGTCCTTGAGGCCCGAGATGCGGCCTTCGGGAAGGTCCACCTGCGTGATGTCCCCGGTAATGACCGCCTTGGAGCTGAAACCAAGGCGGGTGAGGAACATCTTCATCTGTTCGCGCGTCGTGTTCTGAGCTTCGTCGAGAATGACGAACGCGTTGTTGAGAGTACGGCCGCGCATGAACGCGAGCGGTGCGACCTCGACCGTGCCGCGCTCGACCATCTGCCGTGCCTTGTCGATGCTGACCATGTCGTAGAGCGCATCGTAGAGAGGACGGAGGTACGGGTTCACCTTCTCGGCTAGATCGCCGGGCAAGAACCCGAGCTTCTCGCCCGCCTCGACCGCCGGGCGCGTCAGGATGATGCGCGAGTAGCGTCCTTTGAGCAGCTCGGCTACGGCCATCGCCATGGCGAGGTAGGTCTTGCCGGTCCCGGCGGGACCGATCGCAAACACCACGTCGTGCCGGCGCATCGCCTCGAAGTATGCCTTCTGGTTGGCCGTGCGCGGGACGATCCGGCTGCGGCTCGACGTGGCCAACACCGGGTCGAGAAAGACTTCCCTCAGCTTGGCGTTGCTGTCGCGGCTGAGGACTTCGACGGCGCGAGCGACGTCTTCGGGGCCGACGGGGTAGCCCTCGCCCGCGATTTCGTAGAACTCCTCGAGCAAGCGTGCGGCAAGATCGGCATCGTGCGGGCTGCCGCTGACCGACACCCCCGAGGAAGTCACCGAGAGCTTGACACCGAGGGCGTCCTCGATGGCACGTGCCGTGCGGTCATGGCTTCCGAACAGCTCGTGGACGCGTCGCGCGTCGGAAAACTCCAGCTCAGCCAATGAGTTCGTTCGCCCTCTCGAGCAAGGCGGGGATCCCCGCCGGGTCCTTGCCGCCGGCCTGGGCGAAGTCGGGTTTACCGCCCCCGCGCCCCGACACCAACGGCGCCAGCTCTTGAATCATCTTACCCGCATGGAAGCGTTTCGTCAGGTCGGGCGTCACGGCCACCGTCAGGGCCACGCCCGAGGGAACCTCGGCGGCCAGCACGACCACGCCGCTTCCGAGACGCTCGCGGACTTGGTCGCTGAGCCCCCGCATCGCCTTGGCTTCGACGCCATCGACGCGGGCCACCACGGCGCGTACGCCATCGGTTTCCCGGGCGCTTGCAACCACACGATCGACCAGGCCGCCCGACTGCTTCTGCTCGAGCGCCTCGATACGTCGCTCGAGCTCACGCACGGCCGCGAGCAACCGCTCGACCCGGTCGACGCTCTCTTCTTCCTTCGTCTTCAGAAGTCGGCTGATCTCCCGCAGGAGTTCGTCGCGACGGCGGACGCGCTCGAGAGCGCCGGCCCCCGTAACGGCCTCGACCCGCCGGACCCCCGCGGCGACGCTGCTCTCCGATACGAGCCGCAACAGGCCGATGTCGCCGGTGTGGCGCACGTGGGTACCGCCGCACAGCTCGACGGAGTAGTCGCCCATCCGGACCACCCGGACGATGTCCCCGTACTTGTCTCCGAAAAACGCCAGGGCGCCCGAGGCGATCGCCTGGTCATAAGGCATTTCCTCGACCGCTACATCGAGGTTCGCGCGAATCGCCTCGTTCACTTCGTCTTCGATGGCCGCCAGCTCGCCGTCGCTCACGGCGCGCGGGTGCGAGAAATCGAAACGCAGGTGTGCTTCGTCCACCAGCGAGCCTGCCTGCTGTACGCCCGTTCCAAGGTGCGAGCGCAACGCAGCGTGCAGCAGATGCGTGGAGGAATGGTTGAGCCGGATCGCCTCGCGCCGGGCGGCATCGATCGACAGTTCGACCTCCTCCCCCGCCTCGATCTCGCCCTCCACCACACGTGCCCGGTGTACGATCACGTCGG
Organism: uncultured Myxococcales bacterium; assembly: GCA_964597375.1. GTDB lineage: Bacteria > Desulfobacterota > Binatia > UBA1149 > SPBQ01 > CAZQYE01. The sequence goes on along the minus strand of CAZQYE010000279.1, from coordinate 619 downwards.
GGGCCGGCTTTTGCGTATCGAAGACTTCGAGCACGGCCCCCCGCGCCGACACGATCCGCCCCGTGTCGCCGACTTGGCCGCCCGATTCGCCGTAGAACGGCGTGCGCGCAGCCACCAAGTCCACTTCCTCTCCGGCCGAAGCGCGCTCGATGGGTTGCCCGCCCCGCCCGAGCGCGATCACCTCCGAGGAAGCGCTCGTCTCGAACGCACCGGCGAACTCGCTGCCACCACGCTCGCGGGCCGCCGCCACGACGAGCGTAAAATCACCTCCACCGGCCTTTTCCGCATGCGCCTCGCGAGCGCGCTCGCGCTGCTCGGCAAGGGCCCGCTCAAACCCGTCGCGATCGACCTCGATGCCCCGCGACCGCAGAATGTCCTCGGTCATGTCGAGCGGAAAGCCATACGTATCGTAGAGTCGAAACGCGACGTCCCCCGGCAGAACTTTCTCGCCTCCGCCCTCGAGCTTGGCGACCGCCTCCTCGAGATGCACCAGACCGCGGTCGAGCGTGAGCTGAAACCGTTCTTCTTCTCCGCGCACGACCTCGCCGATCCGGTCGCCGCGTTCGACGAGCTCGGGGTAGGCCTCGCCCATCGTCTCGATCACACTCTGACAGACGCG
>CAZQYE010000278.1:0-3276 GCA_964597375.1 uncultured Myxococcales bacterium | reverse complement strand
AGCCATCGGTGGTTTCGACGTTGGCAGCTTCCGCCGGCTGCAGCGCCGCGGCGGCGGCCGTAGCGTGCTGCGCTGCGATGAGCGAAAGCACAAGAAGCAATGCCGCGGCTTTACGTCCCACGGCGAGCACCGGCCTGCGCGCCGGCTGCGGCCCGACTCCAACGGCCGTCGTTGCGACGGCTGCAACGAGGAACAACAGCCCGAGCAAGACGAACGCCTGGAACGCCTCGCCTTTGACGCTGCGCGTGTGCCGGCGGCCGGCGCTGCGCGTGAGCGGGGCAATGTGACGCTCGTAGATGGACTTTAGATCGAGCACGCCGGTCCCCGCCGGCACGTAGGCGCCATCGGTTGCCAGCGCGATCTTGCGCAGCATCTCACCGTCGAGCCGGCTCTTGACGACGTTGCCGTCGGCGTCACGAAGGACACGCCTGGCGCCCGTGTCGGGATCGGTGATCACGATCTCGCTGCCGGCTTCGTCGCCAAACCCGATCGCGAGAATCTTGATGCCGCGCTCGGCCGCTTCCTTGGCGGCCTCGAGCGGGAACGAGTCGTGGTCTTCGCCGTCGGTGACAAGAATGATCGAGCGCGAGACCTCGCCGGCCTCGCCGAACCCTTCGACGGCCTTACGAATGGGTTCTTCGAGCCGCGTTCCGCCGCGTGTGACGCTGTGGGGCCCAGCCTGGTCGAGGACCAAGCGCAAGAAACCGAAATCGGGCGTAAGCGGCGCGAGCACGGTGGCGCGGCCGGCGAATGCGATCAGTCCGACCTGGTCCCCCTCGAGGTAGGTGAGCAAATCACGCAGGTCGGCCTTGGCGCGTTCGAGCCGATTTGGTGCAACGTCTTCGGCCAGCATCGAGCGCGAGACGTCGAGGCAGATCATGATTTCGGCTCCCGCCCGCGGCATGGAGATCAGCCGCAGTCCCCACTGCGGGCGCATGAGGGCAACCGTGAGCGAGGTCGCGGACAGCGTGAAAAAGACGAGGGCAAGGATGCGCCGACGGCCGCTCGGGCGGCGAACGAGCCGCTCTTGCAAGGCCGCCGAGACGAAGGCGGAGACCATGCCCGTGCGCCGCCGCTCCAAAAACAGCGCGAGCGCGAAGAACGCCGCCACGACCCAGAGCAGCATTGCCCAGCGGGGCTCGGCGATCGCGGCCGCGTTCACGGCAGCCTCCTCAGAACGCTACTCGACAGGAGCACGGCGATCATGATCAGGCCCAAGCCGGCGAGCACCAGCGGCGGGTAGTGCTCGCGGTATTGCAGGTAGCGTACTTCGGTGATTTCACTTCGTTCGAGGGAGTCGATCTCTGCGACGACTTTCGCTAGTCCCTCGGCGTCGCTTGCGTGGAAATAGCGGCCTCCGGTCTTGTCGGCGATCATGCGCAGCGTATCTTCGTCGATTTCGACGTACGTGCGCTGCAAGTAGGTTCGCCCATCCGGCCCGATGACCGGAACCGGCGCAAAGCCCGTGCGGCCGGCTCCGATCGTATAGACTCGGATGTGCTCGGCGGCGGCCAACTTGGCCGCTTGCTCTGGCGTGACCTCGCCGGCGTTGTTCACGCCGTCGGTGAGCAGAATGATGACCTTCGAGCGGGCCGGACTGTGCCGCAGGCGCTCGACGGCCAATCCCAGGCCCTCGCCGATCGCCGTTGCCGCCTCGCGCCGGTCCGTGGCGACTTCGAGCTGATCGAGGATCGCCAGCAGGTTGCGGTGGTCGAGCGTGAGCGGGCACAGGCCGTCGGCGTAGGTTCCGAAGGCGACCAGGCCGATCAGATCGTCCTCTCGGCCTTTCCCTTTGTCGCCGCCGGTAACGAACGCCCGAAAGACTTGCTTGACGACGTCGAGGCGACTGACGCTGACATCGCCCCGCACGAAGTCGCGCGCGTTCATCGAGCCGGAGTGGTCCACGGCCATCATGATCGCGATTCCTTCCCGTTTGATCCGGGTGGTGGCATCGGGTGTGCGCGGGCGGGCCAGTGCGACGGCGAGCAGCACGGTGGCCATCGCCAGCAGCACGGCGGGCAGCTTGGCCAGCCGGACTCGGAGAGAGCGCGGTCCCGCATCGGGCAGCCTGAGGCTCGAATACGTGATGGCCGATGCAGAGCGCGCGGCCAGGTAGTAGACCAGCGGCGCGGCCAGTGCCGCAAGCAGAAACAACGGGTCGCGCAGCTCGAGGTCAGGCACGGGCGCCCTCCTCGGCGGCGGCCGCGGCCGGCGGGGCTCCTGCGGCGGGACGTTCCCTGGTCTCGTGCAAGAATCGCCGGGCTGCACGCAGCGCTGCGTCGATGTCGCGTTGTTCGGGGATGAAGCGGGCGAACTTCACCATGTCGGCACGCTTTAGAAAGTCGCGCAGGAAACCGCGGTGCGCCTCGGTAAGCTCGGGGGTTTGGCCGGCCGCCTGCAGGAACTCTTCGGTCGTCAGCTCGGGCGCGCGCAGCTCGAAACGGTCTTCGAGGTAGCGCCGGACGATCGACGACAGCTCGACGAAGAACGCATCGATTGCATCGGGTGTGGCCGGCCGAGGCCGAGCCGCAAGCGCCTCGAGACGGCTCAGGGCCACGTCGAATGCACTGCGCCGGCGCGCGCGACTGCGAATGGCTGCGACTTGCCGCCACGCGATGGCGCCGGCCGCAGCCGCCGCGAGCAGGCCGATCGCCCACCACAGCCACGAACGGCTGCCGGCTGCCGGTAGCGGATCGAGCTTGCCGGCCACCGGCCGCATGTCCTCGGACGCCGATTTCGGAGTGACCGACTGGACTTCAAACGGCAAGGGTTCGGTAAGCAGTTCGTAGGCGTCTTCGTCCTCGGGGGCCGGCTTGTGCCCGGGACGGTGATCGACGAACTCGATGAGCAGGGGAGGAATCGTCAGGCGTCCCGACATCGGCGGCTCGAGGATGTAACGTTGCTCGTAGATCGTGCGGCCGTCTTTGCCGACGCGTTGTCGCGGCACGAACTCGCGGATCATGAAGCGATCGAGCGACTGCCCGAAGTCGGGCATCAAGACTTCCACGCCGTCTTCGGCGGTAACGCGCAGCGTGAGCGTGCAGCGATCGCCGATTACGGGGTGGGAGGGCTCGAGGCGCACGACCGCCGATACGGGGCCGCGCTCGGATTGCTTTTCGATGTAACCGGGGTCTTCTTTGTCGGAAGCCGTCTCGGAGGTTCCGGCCGAGGCCGTCTTTCCGGATGCTGCAGCGGCCCCGCCGGATACCGCGGTCGCTCCGCCGGATGCCGCGGCCGCTCCGGTGGATGCCCCGGCCGTAGCGACAGGAATTGGAG
>CAZQYE010000277.1:0-3276 GCA_964597375.1 uncultured Myxococcales bacterium | reverse complement strand
CAGCAAGCCACGACGCGATCCCCGGGCTTGAAGCGCTCGACGCCCTCTCCGACGGCTTCGACGACGCCGACGGCCTCGTGGCCCATCGGCGTGCCGGCCATGACCTCATCGATCTCGTCGACGATGTGGATGTCCGAGCCGCAGATGGTCGTGAGGGTCGTCCGCACCAGCGCCTGTCCCGGGCCGGGATCGGGATAGTCGAATTCGGTCAGGGACACCTTTCCCTTGTCTTCCTTGACGCACAGCTTGACTCTTGGCATGGGCGGCATTGTGCGCCGCCGCGCGAGTTCAGACAATGCCCGCGGGATGCCGGGGGAGCGTTCGGAGGCTCGTTGGGCATCTGCCGCCGGGCGGGGCTACAATGAACGGCCGCTCGAGCGGCGTGAGGAAACCATGAACGAGGATCAAGTCATTCGGCGACCGGCGCGCGGGCCTCGGGTCGGGGTCGCCCAGCTGGCGCCGGCGCTCGGGGACGTCGAGGCGAACCTCCGGATGCACCGCGAGGCGGTCGCCCGGGCCCGCGATCAAGGCGTGGACCTTCTCGTGTTCCCCGAGCTCGGCCTTACTGGCTACCGGCTCAAGGACACGGTACCCGACGTCGCTGCCAAGCGCGGAGACGCGGTCTTCGCCGAGCTAGCCTCGCTGTCGGCGGATCTTTCGATCGTCGTCGGCTTGGTCGAGGAAAGCCCCGAGCACGCGTTCTACAACGCGGCGGTGCTGTTCGAGGGCGGCGGTGTGACGGCGGTTCATCGCAAAGTCTATCTGCCCACCTACGGGATGTTCGACGAGCAGCGCTACTTCGCTCGAGGCCGCCGGATTGCCGCGACGGACAGCCGCCACGGCCGCCTCGCGACGCTCATCTGTGAGGACATGTTGCACCCCACGGCCGTGACGATTGCGGCGCTCGACGGCGCGTCGCTCATTTTGGTCCCTTCTTCGAGCCCCGCCCGCGGGATTGCCGGCGAAGGCGAGGTCGACGCCAACGGCCGGCACTGGGAAGCGTACAATCGGGTACTGGCGCGGAACACGGGGGTTTACGTGGTCTATGCCAACCGCGTTGGCGTCGAGGATGGACAGACGTTCTGGGGCGGCTCGGAGATCATCGGCCCGCAGGGGGAAACCCTGGCCAAGGCGGCCTACTACGACGAAGATTTCATCTCGGCGGTTCTTCCGCAGGACGCCGTCCGCCGGCGCCGAATCCAGTACCCGGTGTTGCGCGACGAGGATCTCGATCTGACGATCAACGAACTGATGCGCATTCGGCAGCGGCCTCGCGAGCGCAGCGGCCAAGCGCGGCGTGAAGGCCGTGACCGAGGGGCCGAGGATCGCCGCAAAGATCGGCGCCGCGACGATCGCAGGCGAGAGGGCCGAGGGCGCTCGAGCGATCGCGGGGACAATGCCGATGCGTCGGGCTCGGTCCCGCCGCGCTACCGGCCGGCCGCCGGCGAGCGCAAGCGCCGCAGCGTACATCCTGGCGAGGCGGTCGCGGACCCGCCCCGTGAGGACGAGTGACATGGCGGGCGCACCGCCCGAGTTTCCACCTACGAACTACGCGCTGGCCGAGCGGATCATTACGCGCTTCATTCGGGACGAAGTGCGCAAGACCGGGCTCGAGCGCGTCGTCGTCGGGTTGTCGGGAGGGGTCGATTCCTCGCTGTCGGCCGCCCTGGCCGCTCGCGCACTGGGCCCGGCCAACGTTCTCGGCGTCATGATGCCGTACAAGACGTCGAGCCCGGACAGCCTGGCCGATGCGCGCACGGTCGCCCGGGCGATCGGAATTCGAACCGCGACGATCGACATCACGCCGCAGATCGATGCCTACTTCGAGCGCTTTCCCGGTGCTTCCAGCCTGCGCCGGGGAAACAAGATGGCGCGCGAGCGCATGACGATTCTATACGACCTGTCGGCCGAGCAAGGGGCTTTAGTGCTCGGCACGTCGAACAAGACCGAGCTACTCCTCGGCTACGGCACGTTGTATGGCGACATGGCGTCGGCCCTGAATCCAATCGGCGACCTCTACAAGACCCAGGTTTGGGGACTTGCCGCTTTTCTCGACCTACCCTCTGAAGTGATTTCCAAAGCGCCTTCGGCGGATCTGTGGTCGGGCCAGACGGACGAGGACGAACTCGGGTTTGGATACCATCAGGTGGACGCGCTGCTCTACCCGATGATCGACCTGCGTGCGAGCGACGAGACGCTCGAGGAGATGGGATTCGATCCGGAGTTCGTGCGGCGCATCCGCTCGATGGTTCAAGGGACCCAGTTCAAACGACGCCTGCCGATCATTGCGAAAGTATCGGAGCGAACGATCGACGCCGACTTTCGCTATCCCCGCGACTGGGGTCGCTGAGTCGTCATGGGCGCCGGACGCCTCTACGTCGTCGCCACGCCGATCGGTAATCTCGAGGATCTGAGCCCGCGGGCTGCGCGTGTTCTCGCCGAGGTCGATCTGATTGCAGCCGAGGACACCCGGGTGACACGCCGCCTGCTCGCCCGCGGCAGCGGCGGGGCGCGACTGGTGAGCTACCGCGACGAGAACGAACGCCGCATGACGTCCCGGCTGCTCGGGCGACTTCGCGCGGGGGAGTCGGTGGCGCTGGTGAGCGACGCCGGGACACCGGCCGTATCGGATCCAGGCTACCGCCTGATCCGCGCGGCTGCTCGTGCCGGGATCGACGTCGTTTCCGTACCGGGGCCCTCCGCCATGGTCGCACTGCTCTCGGTGAGCGGATTGCCCACCGACCGCTTTTCCTTCGAAGGGTTCCTTCCTCCCGCGCGCGCAGCCAGGAGGCGTGCCCTCGAAGCCCTCTCCGGAGCGGGGAGAACGGTCGTTTTCTTCGAATCCCCGCGTCGCATCGTGCGGCTGCTCGAAGAGCTCGCCGGTGTGCTCGGCGACCCGGAGGTCGCCGTCGGCCGCGAGCTGACCAAGGTTCACGAGGAAGTCCTGCGGGGTCGCGCCTCCGAGGTGGCGGATCTTCTCGCTCAGAGGGACCGCTTGCGCGGCGAGTTCACGGTGGCGGCCTACGTCGAGGCCCGGAGCCAGGAAGACGCACCGGACGCCGAGGACCAAGTCAGGCGGCTGCTCGAGGCCGGCTGGACTGCGCGCGACATCGCTGCGGAGCTTCGAACCCTAGGCGTCTCCCGCCGCAGGGTTTACGAGATCGTTCGCAAGCTGTCTTCGCGCTGACTGCCGCCGGTGATGGAGCCGGACTCTGGCGAGCGGTGGTGGAGCCGCGAGCTGGCGAGCGGTGGTGGAGCTCGCGGCTCCACCACCGC
>CAZQYE010000276.1:0-3295 GCA_964597375.1 uncultured Myxococcales bacterium | reverse complement strand
CCATGTTCTTGAAGATCGGAACCAGCGTGTTCTCGAGCTCGGCGCGCTTGTTGTCCCCATAGCCGACGGCCCCGGCATCGACGAGCTCTCGCAGGCGCTCGGCGGCGTGGTCGCACGCGGCCGTCTCGATGTACCAAACGATCACGACCGGCGCCAGCTGGATTTGGTAGCCGCCTACCGGTGAGGGGAGGGCATCGAGGACTTCTTTCGATGCCTTGTCTCGCTCGATCACCAGCGCGCGCAGGCTCCCAACGTTGCCCCAGTGGGAGGCCAGGCGAGCGGCTTCGAGCATGCGCTGAATCTTGTGGCGCTCGACCGGCTTGTGCGGCAGCAGAAAACGAATGGATCGGCGATTACCGATGACCTCTCTCAGTTCCATGCGTCGGACCTCCCAGGTCGGATTATTCGTGGGTTTCTTCGGAGGGGTCGCTCCGCGAAAAGAGCACACGACAGACCGCGTCTCGGCATGAAATTCGGTTCCTTGCGGATTCCCGCGCCTCGCTGTGGCAGGAGGCCGCCCGGCAACCGGGAGACGCCGGCTCGGGGGCCGTCGCAGCGCCGATTTGCCGGGCTTCCCGCCGGTGCTCCGGCGGGGCCGTTTGGCCGGTTCACAGCCGCGATCCTCCGATCAGACTGAGCATTTCGTTGCAGCCATCCTCGATCATCGACGCCCGCGCGTCCCGCAAGAGTTTTTCCACCGGATATTCGCGGCTCAGACCGTTGCCGCCGAAAATCTGGACCGCCTCGCTGGCGACCTCGAACGCCGTCGTCGTGCAGAATACCTTGGTTGCAATCGAATACTCGACTTGCGGCACGTTCGCTGCGTTGAACACCGCAACCCGCCGCGCAAGCGAGCGCGCCGCCTCGAACTTCGCAAACATGCGGAACAACCGGGCTTTGACGTTCTGGTGCTCTGCAATCGGTTTGCCGCCCTGGATGCGCTCCTTCGAATAGGCGATCGCATGCTCGAGCGCGGCCCGAGCAACGCCGACGAACAGTTGTCCCATCGCCGCGTTCGCGTGCGCGAGCATCGTCTCGAGGGCGAGCGAATAAAACTCGGGTCCCACGACCATGTACGAGGCGGGAACGCGGACGTCTTCGAAGAAGATTTCTCCCTGGTTGAGCGAACGCTGCCCGATCTTATCGAGGGGTTTGGGACGTACCACGCCGGGAAGGTCCGAGGGCACCAAGAACGCTCCACCGCCGGCGAAGCCTTGATTCTGATCGACCGTGCAGAACAGGACGATCATGTCGGCGATCGAACCGTTCGAGACCCAGGCGGCTTTCTGGCCGCTGATCACGTAGTCGTCGCCGTCCTTGCGGGCGACACAGTTCGCCTTGATCGAGGGATCGTGAAAGTGCGGCTCAGTAAGCCCGACCGTATCGCTGCCGTGGTCGGGTTCGGTCAGAGCCCAGCATCCGATCGTCGGCCGGTCCGGAGAACAATATCGTTCGATCAACTCAGGCACGCCGCTCTGCTCGATCCAAGGAATGTGGAACGAGCACAGGCCGAGGCTGATCGCCAATCCGACGTCGCCCCAGGAGAGTTCCTCGTTGACGATCGCCATCAGGCGGGCCTTGGCTACCGGGTCCATCTCGTTGTCCGTGGCCAGGCGGCTGATCTCGAGCGCGTGGTACTTTTCGAAGACTTCCCACAGGATCGAGTCCGGCGCGATGACCTGGGCCGGATCGGGAAGGCGGTCGAGAGCGCGTCCGGCCGGACGCAGCACTTCCTCGGCGAACCGGTGGGTCACGTCCCGGATCGACTTTTCTTCTTCGGTTAGGCCGAGTTCGATGTCCGTAAGTGGCATGGCAACATCTCCTGGCCCGCGGGGCGGCCGGCCGAGCAGAAACAGCACTCTCTGCGGCCGCCCGCGACCAGACGAGAACATGTTCTATTTTTCGAGTTGAGGCCAACCCGGCATGAACGCATGGGGCAGGCAGCCCGGCGGCGGCAACCGATACGAGCTTCGAAAAATGTTGTTACGTCGGGGCTAGCGCGCCGGGTCGGCGGCGGGCGCGTCGATGGGTTCGATCGCCGCGATCGGGCACGCCTCACGACCGGTGAGCACGGCATCGCCCCGGTGGTCGCACAGCCAGGGATCGGGCGAGGAAAAGGAAACGGTTTCGGCGTTGACGAGCGAGTGGCACCGCTGGGTCAGCCGAACGAGGTACCTCCCTCCGGCTGCGTTGGTGCGGAGCTCCAGCGTATAGTCGTCACGCGCCTTCCACTCGAGAATCGTGCGGATCGAAACACAGTTGCGCTCGGGCCGATCGAGCCGCGCCGGCAATACGGAGCCGCGCGTGACGACGCAGCCCGCCGCGGCGACTACCAGCGCTGCCGCGGTGAGTCGAAGAGCCGGGGTTGCCCGCGCGCTCACTGGCATGCACTCATGCTGGCACGGGCATGCGGCAGCGTCGATCACGCGGTGCTGAGCAGTGCCACGAGCCAGGGGCGCCGCGCGGATCGAGTTTGTATGGCGGGGCTTCGCTCGCGATGCAGGTGCCGCCGCGACGGGGTCGCCCGGCTGCTTGCAAGCGACACCTGTGGCCATGGACCACGTTGCGGTGGGCGGGTCGCCGCGTTCAGGCTGTGCGGGCGGGGGCCCGGTTCCTAGTTTTGAGACCAGCGGCCGGGGTTTTGCTGGCATGAGCGGCTCGCGGGCGTAAACATGACGGTCCCGCAGTCGATTGGTAGGAGAGGCGTCGCCGGACGGCGCGCCGGGGCGGCGTTCCCGCGGGGCCTCTAGTGGCGGGAAAAAGGGGAGCACATGCGAAAGACGAATCTCTGGCGAGTGCTGTCGCTGCTCTTGGCCGGCGCGCTCGGAGTGGCGGCGGCCGCGGCAGCGGCCGATCTCGGCAAGGTCATCGAAGAGCGTAACGATGCGAATGCCGAGGCCGTGAAGTCCCAGCAGCGAATCGATCGGCTCAGCGACGAGACGGAAGATCTCGCTCGCCAATACCGTAGCGTGATCGATCAGATCGATTCCCTGAAGGTCTACAACGGCCAGCTCGAGCGCCTGATCGCCGACCAGGAATCCGAAATGGAGTCGCTCAGGCGGCAAATCGACCAGGTGCAGCTCGTCGGGCGCGAAATGACGCCACTCATGCTCGAGATGATCGACACGCTCGAGAAGTTCGTACAGCTCGACATTCCGTTCTTGCCCGAAGAACGTTCTCGCCGGCTTACCGGGCTGCGTGACTTGATGGGCCGCTCGGACGTGAGCGACTCGGAGCGCTAGCGGCGGATTCGCGAAGCCTAGCAGATCGAAAACGAGTACGGCCGCACGATCGA
>CAZQYE010000275.1:0-3297 GCA_964597375.1 uncultured Myxococcales bacterium | reverse complement strand
CCCGTTCGTCGCCGCTGACCCGTCCTGAAATAGTTTGGTAGGGAGGCTTGCATGCCGGATTTCACACGCGAGGAAGTCGAGAGCGCATTTCGTGACCGCCTAGTCATTCAAGAGCGCGACGACTGGGAGGCCTACGCCGACACGTTCACCGATGATGCCGTTTACGTCGAGCATCACGAGGGAACGTTTCGAGGCAAACAGGCGATTCGCGATTGGCTGATTCCCGTGATGGCCCAGTGCAAGGGCTGGACCTATCCGATCGTGTGGGTGGCGATCGACGGTAACCGAGTCGTCTACAAATGGCTCAACCGGCTGCCCGGCCAACGTCCCGACGGCTCTTACTACGAGTTTGCGGGAATGACCGCGATCGAATACGCGGGTGACGGCCTGTGGAGCTACCAGGAGGACGTCTACAACTGGGAGCGGGCTCTCGAGGTGCTCGGCGAGTGGAGCGCCGCGCGAAAATCGTCCAAGTGATTCCCGGGCGGGTTCCCGCGCCCAGATTCATCATTCTCGGTCTCCTGGTCGGTCTGCTCGCAGCGTCCTGCTATCGGCCTAGGGTCGTACATGGTCCGGCGCCGCCCGATCACCTGGTGGGAATCGACGAGGGGAATTGGCCTCGTGTCGAAGGTCTGCGCCTGCACGTCTTCAATACGGGGATGAATCGCGTCTCGCCTCTGCTCGTCGGCGAGCCGGCGCCGTGGCGACCGGCGCCCGCCTTCGTAATCGAGCACCCGACGCGTGGCTTGATCGTCTTCGACTGCGGGCTGGGACCGGAGATCGCGCGGCGCGCGGAGAGCGCGCTGCATCCGATCACCCGGATTCTCTTCAAGACGCGTTCCCTTCCGGCACGCGACCTGCCTTCGCTGATGCGCGCGGCCGGCCTCGATCCCGAGCGCGCTACGACCGTGATTCTCTCGCACATGCATTTCGACCACGTTGGTGGCTGCGACGCGTTCCGCAACGCGCGTTTCGTAGTAGGAAAAGGAGAACGCGAAAACGCCGGATCGCGGATGAACGGGTTCGAGCCGAGCCATACTGAGTGGATCGATCCGAAAGCCTGGCATGTGGTCGACTTCGACCGGGCTGCCGCCTACGCAACGTTCGATCGGACGGTCGACCTCTTTGGGGACCGCAGCATCGTGCTGGTTGCCGGGGGTGGACACACGCCAGGAGGCCTCGGTGCGATCGTTCATCTGCCGGGCGGCCCGGTGCTGCTTGCCGGCGATCTCGTGGTCCACTTCGACTGGCTCGAGAGCGACGACGTGCAGCGCATCGTCGCCGATCCCGAGCGTGCGGCCGAGGTGCGCAACCGGATCCGCGGTCTTCTGCGGCTTGCTCCCGAAGTCTTGGTGTTCCCCGGCCACGATCTGCCCGAAGTGCCGGCCGCTCGAACCGATATCGTCGTCCACGAACCCGAGTCTTTCGTTCCGACTGCCTGGCCCGTCGACTGAGCCTCACGCCCGGACGGCTCCATTGGAAGGCGGGCGGTACCGGCGTGCGTGATTGGGGACTTCCGGAGAGCACGCTCGCCCGGGCTGCGGCGGAGCCTACTGTTCTGTTCCAGAAGCTCGTTGCATTTGTCGGCGGGTCGTTGTTCCCGGAACGGCGCGACGACGAGGAATATCGGGAATATTTCGAGGGCCAGTAACGTAGCCAGGAACAACTTGGTCCGCCGACATGTGTAATGAGTTTCTGGAACAGAACACTAGCCGCCGGGCAGGACCGCCGGGCCGATTGCCAAGACGAGCGCGGTAACGACGGCCAGGCTGATCAGGTTGAGGAGCAGGCCCTCGCGAAACAGATCGCGCGCTCCGACGTGCTCGCTACCGATCACGATGGCGTTGGGCGGTGTGGCGACCGGCAGGACGAACGCGCACGATGCCGCGATCGTGGCCGCCGCCATGAGCAAGTACGGAGGTGCGTGAAGCACTTCGGCCAGCGCCGCCATGACCGGCAATAGCAACGTGGTCGTTGCGGTGTTCGACGTGAGGTTCGTGACGAAGGCGGCCATTGCGACGACGGCGAAGACGGCCGTCCAAAGCGGGAACGCCTCGAGCGCCGACAGCCGAGCCGCCATCCAACCGTCGAGCGCCGCTTGGTGCACCCCGTCGGCCAGCGCGAATCCGCCACCGAAAAGCAGCAGGATGCCCCAGGGCACGCCGCGCTGAGCGTCGCTCCAGCTAACGAGCGGCCCCCTGCGGTCGCCGCCGGCGGGGATGATCGTAGCGAGGATCGTGGCGGCGATCGCCGGGACGGCGTCGCTGACGAGTTTTGGGTCGGCCAGCAGGCTGCTCCAACCCGGCACGTTCAGGCTTCCCACGCGCATGCCCGAACGGGTCACCCACGCCAGGGCCGTCGCGGCGAACAAAGCAGCCACCCGCCTTTCGTGCGCCGACAAAGGGCCGAGTGCGGCGCGTGCCCGCGCAATCGATTCCAGAGAAAGCTCGCCCGGCGCCAATCCCCGGCCGAGCAATACCCCAGCCAGCGGAAGCAGGACGACGACGACTGGAATCCCAAGGAGCATCCAACCGCCGAAAGTCAGGGCGGGCAGCGTGGGGACCAGGCGAGGCGCCATGCCGGCGAGCACTAGGTTCGGGGGGGTTCCCACAAGGGTCCCTACGCCGCCGATCGATGCTCCGAAGGCAATCGCGAGAAACATTCGAGTCGCGGCGCGCGGCTGCTCCAAGTGCTCGGCGACGCCGGCGGCGATCGGCAACATCATGAGTGTTGTCGCGGTGTTAGAGAGCCACATCGAAAGTGTCGCTGTAGTCAGCAGGAACGCCCAAACCTGGCGCTTCGCCGATCCCCCCATGGTGGCCAGCGTCGCTAGGGCCAGCCTCCGGTGCAGGCCGGACCGCTCGACCGCCTGGGCGAGCACAAACCCGCCGAGAAACAAGAACACCATGTGGTTCGTGTAATTCGGCGTCACCTCGCGGACCGGTTCGATGTCGAGCAGGGGGAACAGGACGATGGGGAGCAGAGAAGTGACGGCGAGGGGAACGGCCTCGGTGACCCACCACACGGCCATCCACAAGGCGACGGCAAGCACGAGCCGGGCGGCACCGGTGAGCGATCCTCCCGGCGCAATGATCGTTGCGAGGAAAACGGCCGGTCCGAGAAGTCGGACGGCGGCGATCCTCACGGCCGGTCTCATTTGCCCAGACGCCTGAAGTCGGGCTTTCTCTTTTCGCGGAAAGCCGCGATTGCTTCTAGGTTTTCAGGGGAGCCGATACGCGTGAGCATGACTTCGTCTTCGCGCCGCCTGGCGGCGGCGAGGGCGTCGGCGCGGGCCGC
>CAZQYE010000274.1:0-3307 GCA_964597375.1 uncultured Myxococcales bacterium | reverse complement strand
CGCCGCTGCTCGGCTGGCAGTCCGCCGTTTCCACCGCACCCGCACGCTTGATGCCAAAATCACCGGCACCGCCTCCGGTCTGCCCGTAACCAACGACCGTCCCCGGCGCAGGGATGAAAGGCGACGGGTCTTGTTGGTTCACCGCCGTCGGAGAAACTCCCGTCACGTCGGAAGCCAACTTGAGTACGGCCACGTCATGAATCGGAAAGCCCGAAGGTGTGTAGCTTGGGTGCTGGGTCACCGACGTCACCGGTACGACCCCGGCATGCTGGAGAAAGACGAAGTAGTGACCCGGATTCGCATCGTCTTCGACACAGTGCGCGGCCGTGAGAAACGTCCGACAGCCGATCAACGTTCCCGAACATATCATTGCCGCGGCGCCGGGATCGCTCGCGGCACTATGAAGAAGCGCTCCCGTGGTCGGGTAACCGTGAGTGGCGACCCCGTTTACAATTCGAGGCAAAAGCGCGGCGCCCGACGGGGTAGGACCAAAAACGAGCAGCAGAACAATGCCGCCGCTAGCGCGACTCAGCAGTCGCTTGAGTGTCTGCATAATGACTCGCTTCTCCCTTCCGAAGCACTACCGTGCAGGGCGTCCAGTCACTCGGCCCGAGGGATCAGAACCAGTGCGCACGGCTCTACAGGCCCGCGGCGGGAACGCCTGCGTACCGTTTCCTGAGCCGTCCCTCCCTCTCCCGCCGCACGACGTCACCGACGACGTCGCCTAGCCTAGATCCAGTCGGGTCGTCTTGTCCAGGGGAAATGTCCGCAACGCCCCCCACAACGGGGCGGAAACGGGGCGCACTCGTCTTATTTTCGCGGTCGGCTCAGCTACCGGCATGGAGACCGATCACTCGGTCGAGTTCATAAAGCGCCTGGCTCGGATCCTCGCCCACCAGGATCCCCAGCATTCCAAGGTCGGCCGCGGCACGCACGTTGGCCTCGTAGTCGTCGAGAAACACGGCGCGCTTGGGGTCGATTCCCCCCAGCCGGTCGAGCGCGTGCAGGAAAATCCGAGGATCTGGTTTGCGCACTCCCAGCTGGCAACTGTCGACGATCTCGTCGAACAGCTCGTCGAAAGGCAAGATCGCCCGCCAAGCGTCTCGAAACTCGTGGGCGTTGTTCGTAACGATCGCTGTCCGGTAGCCGGCACTGCGGAGCCGGCGCACGCGATCGACCATCTCTCTTCTCGTCTCACCGCCGCCAAGTTTCATCAGCACCACCATCGGATCGACATCGAGCCCTTCGCGCTCGCCAATGGCGATGATCTCGGCGCGTGCCTCGTCGAACGACAACTCGCCCCGTTCGAGCCGGTGCCACGGGTGGTCCGTGTCGTCATGATAGGGCCCGAAGACGATTTCCATCACGCGCATCGGGTCGGCGCCGAGTTCTTCACCAAGTGATCGCGCCGCAGCGAACGGAGAATCGGTAAAGACTCCGCCTAGATCGAACAAAACGGCATCGTAGGCTCTCGCAGACTTTTTCATCACCCGATTCTTCATTGACCGCCCGCAACGGCCACGTCAAGAGCCCCCATCCTCGTCGGACAACCGTGCGGCTAGGCCGGAGGCACGCCGGTGCCTCGTCTCGACGGCCGCGCGAATCGCCGCCTCGTCTCCAACGACCTCGAGCAACCGCCGCGCTCTAGTGATCCCCGTATACAGCAGCTCTCTCGTCGCCAGGGGATGGCCCGCACGCGGCAGGACCAGAATCACGTGGTCAAACTCCGAACCTTGGGCTTTGTGAACGGTCATCGCCCAGGCCGTCTCGTGCGCGGGAAGCAGTGAGGGCGTCACGTGGCGCACGCCCCCCGTCCCCGGAAACCAGACGAGAGGACGTCCGCCCTCGTAAAAACAAACGCCGACATCTCCATTGTAAAGGCCGAGGTGGTGATCGTTCGCGGTCACCAGGACCGGCCGGCCTGCATACCAAACTTCGGTCCGCGAAACGAGTCCGAGCAAACGCTCGAGGCGCACATTGAGCCCGTCCACACCACGGGGACCGCCGCGCAAGGCACACAGGATGCGAGTGCTGGAGAGAAGGCGTAGTGCTTCTTCCGGGCTCTTCGCACGCAGGATCTTTTCGAGAGTCGCAACCGGCAACCGAGGGCCGACGTCCTCTCCTGCGTCCATCGGCAGCCACACGAGATCCCTTGCGCCCGCTTCGGTGAGAACACCGATGGCGGCATCGCTGTCGCCACTCTTCACCGCCTCGGCGAGGCGGCCGATTCCTGAATCCCGACCGAACCGGTAGTTGACGGTCAGTTCCGCGAACGAGTCCGCAAGCGCGCCCACTCGATCGCCGGCCTGCAGATGCGGACCGCCGAGGCCGGCAATGTACTCGGCAAAGCTCCGCGAACGCGCGCCATGCGGCGCCGCAGCCGCTGCTGCCTCGCACACGTCCCCGAAGACGAATCCCGTCTCGACGCTCGCCAACTGATGGCGATCTCCGAGCAACACGAGCCGCGCTCCCCAGGGCAGGGCGCGGATCAGCGCGTGAAACAGCGAAAGGTCCACCATCGATGCCTCGTCAACGACGACTGCGTCGACGGGCAGGGGTTCTTCCTCATCATAGCGAAAGCCGCGAGGCCCAGGAGAAGCCCCGAGAAGGCGGTGAATCGTCGTCGCGTTTAAATCCGCGAGTCCACCATCCGGTCCTGAAGCGCTCGCGAGCCGGTCGAATTCGGCATGCACGGCTTCGGTGAGTCTTTGTGCGGCTTTGCCGGTGGGTGCCGCCAGGGCGACCCGCATATCGGGATCGGCGGTACGCCACAAGGCTAAGATCCTCGCCACCACGGTCGTCTTTCCCGTTCCCGGCCCGCCACTGATCAAGACGACGCGGCGTGCCAGAGCAGCACCTGCAGCAACCGCCTGAAAATCTGGCTCACCGGAGCGCGCGTGGGGAAACGCGCGCTCATAAATTCGCCGCAAACCGTCGCTGAGCGGCAGAGGATCACTGGAGTCGAGACGTGCCCGCAAAGCAGCGGCGACTTCGCGTTCCGCAACCCAGTACCGGTAGAGGTAACAACGCTCTCCATCGAGTACGAGCGGCGTCGGCACATCGCCATCCCCGACGAGATGACACTCCTGCAAGCTCCTTTTCCACGTCGCGAGATCGGGAAGGCGTGGACCGCCGTCCGCTTCCCACGGCAGCGGTTTGCCGGCCCACTCAGAGAGCACGATGCACGCGTGGCCCCGTGCACGCTCACTTCCAATGAGTGTCGCCGTCCGGCCGATCGTTTCGGCGTGAGGCTCCCCGCAGCGTGCGGCAAGGACCCGGCCGAGCCTGACGTCGAGTGGATCGAGCG
>CAZQYE010000273.1:446-3317 GCA_964597375.1 uncultured Myxococcales bacterium | reverse complement strand
ACGAGCACGTATTCGGCGAAGGCGCCGAGGATCATCCGGTCCATCAGCGTCTCGCAGAGGTTTTCCTGATCGTTGCGGCAGAAGTAGCACGATCCGCACGGCCCGGTGTTGGCCGACAGCACGGCTTCGCCCGGCTGGAACCGGTCTACGTTGCTCCCGACCTCGACGATCTCACCGGCGAACTCGTGTCCGAACGGCGTCGGCCACGGCATCTTCGGATGGCCGCGGCTGAACGCCTTGAGGTCGGTCCCGCAGGTCAGCGCGGCCTCGACCCGTACGACGATGTCGCCGGGACCGGGAACCGGATCACTCACCTCGGCAAGCTCGACCTTGGAGGGGCCTTTGAGGATGCAGCACTTCACGTGTAACGAGACCGGGCGCGGCGGCCGCGGACCGTCGATCCTACGCCGAATAGCGGCGGAATGAAACCGCGCCGCCGCAGGCAGGTGCCGGGGCGAACGGCGCGAGCAGCGACGCCAGCCGCCGCCCGAGATCGGGTGCGCTGGCCTGGCGGCGGGTACACGCCCGGCGCCCGCGGCCGCAGCCGGAGAGAACGGCTCGAGGCAGCAGGCAGACCGCGGCCGGCAATCGCAACCGCAGGCTCGGTGCAGGAGAACGCACGGCGCCGGAGGCAACGATGAACGACGAACGCAGCCACGACCGCGCAAAACGGCACGGCCCACCGCCGGGCCCCCGCCCCACGGCCGACATCATCATCGAGACACCGGGCGGCATCGTTCTGGTCGAACGCCGGTTCGATCCCCCCGGATGGGCGATTCCCGGCGGGTTTATCGAGGTCGGCGAGACGGCAGAAGAGGCCGCCCGTCGCGAGGCCAAGGAAGAAACCGGTCTCGACGTCCGACTCGTCGAGCAGTTCCACGTCTACTCGGACCCGGCGCGCGATCCACGCGGCCACACGCTGACCGTCGTGTTCATCGCCACCGCCGAAGGCGAGCCGCGAGGCGGCGACGACGCCGCACGCGCGCGTGTGTTCCGCGAGGACGCCTTGCCGTCGCCGCTCGCGTTCGACCACGCACGCGTCCTCGCCGACTACTTTCACTACAAACGAACGGGCGAGCGCCCGCAGTAGCCGGCCCGCCGGCCCAGCCGCCGGAGGACCGGTGCCGCAGAGGGCCGCTGCTCTGCATGTTCTGCATGCTGTGCATGCGCTCGGGCTGTAAGGAAAGCCGGTCGCCCCAACCGAAAGCAGCTCGAACACCGCCGTTCCCGCTGCGCCGGAGAAACACCGGATCAACGGCCGCCCGGCCGACGCCGTCAGTCCGGAAGCGCCGCGAGCAGGTCGCGGACCCGGGCCGAGACGAACTCCTCTGAGGTTTGTCCCGACGAGAGCGCATCGGCGAGCGTCGCGAGCACGCGCAAGCGAATGTCATCGGTACCGAGTCGGGGACGCGCGTCGAGGTAGCCGTCTCGCTCGAAAAACTCGCGCAGCCGATCGACCATCTTCGTGCGGAAACCTTTCGTACGCGGATCGCTGCGCTCTTCGAGTACGGCGAGGAGCGCGCCGCCGTCGCCGCCGAGTTCCTCGGCCAGCTCGCTCACCGGGTCCAAGTAAGTCTGACTGACGCCCGCGGCCTCGAGCACCGCCCGGTCGACCGGGCGGCCGCGGCCCTCACGCCAGGCACTCATCACGCAGCGCGCGATCTCGACTCGAAGCCCGAGATCCTGGCGGCGATCGTCGCCGACCACCGCCGATGCGGCACGCGAGGACAGCAGCGACCCAAGCTGCCCGAGCCGCTCGATTCCGAAGTCGCAAAGACGGGCAACCATACCGAGATCGTCGCGCAGCACGTGCAGAACGTGGATGCTCTCTGCCGGGTCGAACGGCCGCACGGGCCCGACACCGAGTGCCGCCGCGTACTGCTCGGCCGACATGCCCTCGGGCGAGGGCACCTCCCGGGTCGGAGGCAGCGCAAGCTCCCCGGGATCGGAGACCGCGACCGAGAGCCGCCGCACCTCGGCAAGGTCGATCACCGCGGGACGCTCGCCGAGCGCTCGTTCGAGCAACGCCAGGTCGGCCGGCTGGGCCGTCAGGTAGAAGACCTGCCGCTCTCTATCGGCGGCCAGCTCGCCGAGGGCCGTCGCAACGGCGGCGAAGCGCTCGGGGTCGGTCGTCGTGAGCGCCTCGTCGAGAAACAATGGCAGCGGTTCGAAGCCCCGCTCGGCGGCCGCGGTAAAGGCCAGGCGCACGGCCAGGAGCAGTTGCATGCGCGTACCGCTCGACAGCTCCGACAGCGCGCGCCGCTCTCCCGTCGCCGTCTCGAGAGCGTGTAGGCCGTGCTTGCGATCGAACTCGAGCACGAACGAGTGGCGGGTGAAGCGTGCAAACCATTCGGCTGCACGAACCAGGACCTCCGGGCGGCTCTCGTCGGCGTGCTCGCGTTCGACTTCGGTCAGGACGAAACGTCCGGCCGCAACCAGCCAGTCTCTTTCGAGACAGTCGCGAAGGTCGTCCGCCGCTCGCTCGCGCTCGGCGCGGGCGCGCTCTAGATCGCCGGCCTGCCGGGCGTCGGCGATTTCCTTCTCGATGCCGGCAATCTCCCGGGTGATCGGCTCGATCGAAGCCGCCGCCTCGCGAAACTCCTCGAGACGTCCCTCGAGACTGGCCGTGTCGCCGGCCTCGGCGAGGCGAGCCAAGTCGGACCGCTGCTCGAGGAGCTCCCCGGCGCGCCGGCCGGCTCCTTCGGCGTCGCCGCGGGCGGCCTGCACGGCGTCGCGAACCTTGCGCCATTCCGGGAGCATCGCCACGCGGCGCCTGAGCTCCGCGTCGTCGTCGAGAGCGACGCCCGCGGTTTCGAAAAGACGCGCAATGCGGTCGCCGAGCTCGGAGATTTCCTCGGTCGCGCGCTCGCG
>CAZQYE010000273.1:0-436 GCA_964597375.1 uncultured Myxococcales bacterium | reverse complement strand
GGGCTCCCCGTAGTCTCCCGGGCAACCGGCAAGGAATTCGGAGAGCTGGCCGCGAAGCCTTGCTTCCTGCTCCTCCGCGGCCGCCAGGGCGCCGCGGTGTCGAACGACCTCCTCACGGGCACGGTCGTAGCGATCCACCAGCCGCAGCCAGCGCTCGAACGATGCGTCGAGCTTGGCCGGATCCCAGCCAACCTGGTGCGCCAGTGCGCTGAGGGCGGCCGCAGAGAGATCGAGCTGTCGCTTGAGGTCTTCGAGCTCTCTTTGGAGTTCGAGGCGCCGCTTGGACGAGGCCAGCGCCTCGTGCGCTGCGGCGAGCTCGGCGTCGAGATCGCCGAGGCGCTGGCGCACCGAATCCTCAGTCCACGCCGCCGGCGGCTCCGTGCCGGTCTGCTCGAAGCGCCGGCGTGCGTCGTCGCGTTCGCGCCCACGACGCCGG
>CAZQYE010000272.1:0-3324 GCA_964597375.1 uncultured Myxococcales bacterium | reverse complement strand
CAGGTCGGCGCTTTCGCAAACAGGGCGAATGCCGATCAGCTGTTGGCCAAAATCAATGCCAAGTACCGTGACGGTCGGATCGTCCCCGCCGACGTCAAAGGCAAACGGGTCTACCGGGTGATGAGTGGAAGTTTTGCCAGCAAGTCCGACGCCGATGGCCGCGCCCGGGTACTCAAGGAAAACGGATTCAGCACGTTCGTACGTAGTCTGACCGACTGAGACAGCCGCCGGCCGCTGTTCGCTCGACTGTCGCCGCTCCCGGTCGGTCTAGATTGCCTCGCCGCTTGAACGCGTCGTGCCGCGCCGGCACGAAGGCTGCCCGATAGTCCCCGGCGCAACCGGTCAATCGGCAAGAGTTCGTACGACCTCCTGCCACCAGTCGTCGTCCTCGCCGGGCCTGTAGGGCATGTAGAGAGCCACGCGGTCGAGGCGGCCGCGGTATTTCTCGGCGAGCATTCCCGGGACCTGGTCGCGCGTTCCAACGACGGCGAACTCCGAGAGCATGTCGTCGGTAACGAGGCTCGGCATCTCGTCCCACCGTCCTTTCCGCGACAGCTCATTGAGGCGGGGGCTGAGCTCCTCCCAGCCATGGCACGCCAGGACCCCGGCATAGGTCCTGGTCGATGCATAGAAAGATATTTGCTGGCGGACCATTAGAGATGAATCTTCAATCTCTTTCTCAGTTTTGCCCGTGACCACGAAACAAGAACTGACCAGGGACACTTCGCCCGGGTCGCGGCCGCTACGGGCGGCGCCCTCGGCGATCAGTGGTTTAATGACCTCGTCGATGTACTTGGCCGAGTGCAGCGGGTGTACGTGAAAGCCGTCGCACAGCTCGCCGGCCAACCTGCAGATGTAGGGATTGACGCCGGCGATGTAGATCGGGACGCCGGGGGTCTGGTTGGGGCCGGGGTCGAAGAAAGGGGTCATCAGGCTGAAGCGGTAGAACTCCCCTTGGTAGTCGAGCCTCTCGCCTGTTTGCCAGGTCTTCCAGATCGCCCTCAGGGCCAGGATCAAGTCGCGAAGGCGCGGCCCGGGCCGATCCCAGCGAACGTCGAACCGCCGCTCGTTGTGGCCTTTGACCTGCGTCCCTAGGCCGAGAATGAAACGCCCGTTGCTGTAGCGCTGCAGATCCCAGGCAGTGTAGGCCGTGATCATCGGGCTGCGTGGAAAGGCCACGGCGATCCCCGTAAGGAGCTCGGCCCGCTGCGTGTGCTCGGCAGCGATCATCAGTGGTAGAAACGGTTCGTGAGATGCTTCGGCGGTGACCAGTCCCGCGAATCCGACGCGCTCGGCGGCGCGTGCCGTAACGGCCATGTCCTCGATGGAAGTCTGCAACAGTACGGTATCGACTTTGGGCATTTTTCTCTCTTTCGACTGGGCTGCCGGGGCAGGCCGTTTTCAGACGGCTGTTTGTACCTGTTTGGTACAGCCGTTGAAAAAATAACGCGCAGGCGGGGTGCGGACGGGGTTCTGAGGCTGTTTCGTTTCGGCACGCCCCTTGCTCAGTCGAGTGTGTGGCGGAAGACGGACAGGAAGGATGCGGCCGGGCGCGTGTCTTGATCGTCGATGACGACGCCGACGTACGCCTCAGCGAGCGGGCGTGCCTGCGGCGCTTCGCGGCCGAGGTCGAGGAGGTGGCGGCCGGGAAAGAGGCGATCGCGCTGGCGTCCGGCGGCCGATTCGACTTGGTTCTTCTCGATCTCGGGCTCCCCGACCTCGACGGCATCGAGGTCCTCCGCCGCATCAAGTCGCAGGCTCAGCAGACGGCCGTCGTCGTCGTGAGCGGTCGCGACTCGATCGAGGCCGCGGTCGAGGCGATGCGGGCCGGGGCCGAAGATTTCGTAACCAAGCCGTTCGACCCGGCACGACTGCGCACGGCGGTCCGCAACGCCCTCAGACTCTCGGCCCTTGGCAGGCGCGTCGAACAGCTCGAGTCGGCTCTCGGAGCCCGAAGTTTCGCTGGCATGGTCGGCTGCTCGCCGGGAATGCGCCAGCTTGCCGCCAGCATTCGAAAGCTCGCTCGCAGTTCGGCAACCGTACTGATTCAGGGTGAGACCGGGGTCGGCAAGGATCTGGTGGCCCGCGCCATCCACGACGAAGGCGTGCGCCGGTCCGCGCCGTTCGTCGAGGTCAACTGTGCGGCAATTCCCCCAGAACTGATCGAAAACGAACTGTTCGGCCACGAGCGCGAGGCGTTTACCGGCGCCGAGCGGGCGCGGCCGGGAAAAGTCGAGCTGGCCGACGGTGGCACCTTGTTTCTCGACGAGGTCGGCGAGCTTGCCTTTCCGTCGCAGGCCAAGCTGCTCAGGCTGTTGCAAAACAGGCGTATCGAGCGGCTCGGCGGCAATCGTTCAATCTCGGTGGACGTGCGGGTGGTAGCGGCCACAAACCGCAATCTTCTCGAAGAAGTCCGAGCCGGGCGCTTTCGCGATGATCTCTACTACCGGCTCAGCGTCTACCCGCTGTACGTACCACCGCTCAGAAAGCGGCGCGAAGACATCGCGCTGCTCGTGGATCACTTCGTCGCCGCCGCCGCGAAGGCCGAAGGCGTCGAGCGCCCTCAAGTGACTCCCGAGGCGCTGGCCGCGTTGAGGGCTTACGACTGGCCGGGCAACGTTCGCGAACTCGAGAACGTGATCCGCCGCGCGCTCATTGGACTCGAAGGCGGCCGCCTCGACTTGAGCGCGCTTCCCGAAAGCGTGCGCGGCGGGGCCGGAAGCGCTTCGCTAATGCCTCCGGCCCTGGAAAAGGCGGCCGCCGGTGGCCGAATCCTGCCGTTGCGTGAGGTCGAGCGGGAATACGTCGAGCTGGCGCTCGAGCGTTGCCGGGGCAACCTGTCGGAAGCAGCCCGGATGCTTGGAATCGGACGAACCACGCTCTACCGGAAGCTCGAGCGCTACGGAATCAGCCTCCGTCCCGAGGCGGCGAGCTGACGATCGCTCCGCACGGAAACAGGCGAAGCCTGCTCCTGCTGTCGGTCTTCCGGTTGGCTGCTACGCGCCGGCCGTATTCTTGCCCCGCAGTCGGAACTCCACCCCGAGAGTTCGGGACGCGTAGTGACACGGGAGGGGAAAACAAACCGCATGTTTTGTGCAAGCAACGAATCGTGCGCCCGTGCACGAGAGTAGGGCGTTTTCGCAATCGTGCAGGAAATCGAGCGCGCCCTGGAGCCCTCGAGGTTTGTAGGATGCCGCGCGCTCTGCCAGCGCGGCTGCATTCGCACCTGAGCGGCGCACGGGTGCCGGCCCCCTCGGAACGAGGCGTTCCCGGCGCAAAAACGTGCGCTTCCTACCGGAGCGCATAGAACCCTTCAAGAACACG
>CAZQYE010000271.1:0-3350 GCA_964597375.1 uncultured Myxococcales bacterium | reverse complement strand
GCACGGGTTGCGTGAAGGGTTTTCAGCACCGCCGAGCTTTGGGTTTGCGCCGTGAGGCCCACGGACTGCGCGAGACGCACCGGCTGCGTGAGATGTACGGGTTGCGTGAGGTGCACGGGCCGCGCGAGGGTTTTCAGCTCCGCCGTAAGAGTCCTCTATGCGAAGCGTGAACGGGGATTGTCGTGAACGACGCTACTCGAACGTTACACTGTCGGGATCGTGCACGCGGCCTGCGTTTTACTCGGCGGCGGACGAGCTGCGAGCCGGCGAGCGGCGCGGTGATGATCCCGGCCGTGAAGATCGAAGCAATGGGAGCACGCAATGGTAGCTGACAAGAAACGCGTTCCGGTCGTTGAAGGCTGGTTCGATTGGGAGAGTGCCGAGCCGGCGCTGCTCGGTAGCCGGTGCAAGGGGTGCGGGAGTTACTTCTTCCCGAAGGAAACCGTTCAGTGCCGCAACCCGGGCTGCCGCGGCAAGGAGCTCGAAGAAGTGCCGCTCAGCCGGCGGGGCAAGCTCTGGTCCTACACGAACAACTGCTACAAGCCACCGGCGCCCTACGTCTCGCCCGACCCGTTCGAGCCCTACGCCGTCGGCGCCGTCGAACTCGAACGCGAGAAGATGGTCGTGCTCGGCCAGATGACGGCGGGTACCAAGGTCGAAGAACTGCGCACGGGCATGGAGGTCGAACTCGTGATCGAAAAGCTGTTCGAGGACGACGAGCAAGAGGTCGTCGTCTGGAAGTGGAAGCCCGTGGCCGAGGAGGGAGCGCGATGAGTGGTCCGGCAGGAGAAGTCGCCGTTCTGGGCGCCGGCATGCACCCGTGGGGCAAGTGGGACAAGCCCTTTTACCGCTGCGGGGTCGAGGCGGCGCTCGATGCGCTTGAGGATGCCGGGATCGACTGGAAGGACGTCGGGTTCGTCTCGGCGGGCGGCAGTATCCGCAACGGCTACCAGGGCTACGTCGCCGGCGCGACGATCGCCCAGGCGCTCGGCTGGACGGGCGTCCCGGTAGCGACGTCTTACGGTGCGTGCGCAACCGGCGCTCAGGCCCTAGCGAACGCACGCGCCCGGATTCTCGCCGGACTGTGCGACGTCGCGCTGGTGGTCGGTGCCGACAGCGCGCCCAAGGGATTCTTTGCACCGACCGGCCGTGACCAGCCGCAGGATCCCGACTGGTTGCGCTTCCGGGTGCTCGGCGCGACGAACCCGATCTACTTCGGGCTGTATGCGCGCCGCCGCATGGACGTCTACGGCGCGACGCTGTCGGACTTCGCCAAGGTCAAGGTCAAGAACTCCCGCCACGGGCTCAAGAACCCGTATGCACGCTACCGCAAGGAGTTCACCGAGGAAGACGTGATGGCCTCGGCCGTGGTGTCCGATCCGCTCCGGCTGCTCGACATCTGCGCCACCAGCGACGGCGGTGCCGCCGTGGTGCTCGCGAGCATGGAGTATGCGCGCAAGGTGACGACCTCGCCGGTACGGATCGCTGCGATCTCAACGGTGACGCCCGAGTATCCAAATGCGGTGATCGAGATGCCGAACTTTGCCACCGACTCGGCGGCCGCCGTTGCGCCGCCCGAGACGCCGTTTCGCGACTCGATCGCGAAGGCGGCATACGAGGAAGCCGGCATCGGCCCTGAGGACCTCGACTTGGCCGAAGTCTACGATCTGTCGACCGCCCTCGAGCTCGACTGGTACGAGAACATCGGGCTGTGCAAGCCGGGCGAGGCCGAACGTCTCCTGCGCGACGGCGAGACGACGCTCGGCGGCCGCGTGCCCGTCAACCCGAGCGGCGGACTGGCCTGCTTCGGCGAGGCGATTGCCGCGCAGGCCATCGCGCAAGTCTGTGAGATGACCTGGCAACTGCGCGGGCAGGCCGACGGCCGCCAAGTCGACGGCGCCAAGGTCGCGCTGTCGGTCAACCAGGGGCTGTTCGGCCACGGCTCGTCGGTGATCGTCAAGCGGTGATGGAGATGAGCTTGATCAAGGACAAGACGGCGATCGTCGGCATTGCCGAGTCGAAGTTCGCAAAGACCCTGGAGCCGAGTGAGCTCGAGCTGGCGTGCGACGTGATCACGCGGGCGCTCGGCGAAGCCGGGATCTCACCGTCCGAGGTCGATGCGCTCGGGTCCTACACGATGGAGGACACGAGCGAGATGGAAATCGCGCGCAACGTCGGCTTCGGCGAGATCCGCTATTTCAGCCAGGTCGGCTACGGCGGCGGCGCCGGTTGCGGCGCGATCGGGCAGGTGGCCACGGCGATCGCCGCGGGAATTGCCCGCGTCGGCGTCGTGTGGCGCTCGCGCAAACGCGGCGATCCCCGCAAGCGCGTGTGGGCCAAGGTCGGTGAGCGTTCCTACGATCATTGGAAGTGGTCTCGGCCTTGGGGGCTCCTGCGCCCGGTCGATGAAGTTGCGATGCTGACGCGCCGCTACATGCACGAGTACGGCATGACGCGCGATCACCTGGCCAACGTCGTGCTGGCCGCCCGCAAGCATGCCAATCGCAACCCGCGGGCGACGATGTACGAGCGGACGCTGACGCGCGAAGAGTACATGAACGCGCGGTGGATCAGTGAGCCGCTGTGCCTGTTCGACAACTGCTTGGAAAGCGACGGAGCGCTCGCGGTGGTGATCGTCGGTGCCGACCGCGCCAAGGATTGCCCGACCACGCCGGTTTACATTCACGCCTGGACCCAAGGGATGAACCGGCAGCACCAGACGATGACGAACTACCACAACGACGATCCGCTCGAAGGCGCCATGTGGGCCGTGGGGCGCAACCTGTGGCGGCAGTCCGACTTCAAGCAAAAGGACGTGCAAGTCGCCCAGATCTACGATGCGTTCAGCCCGCTCATTCCGTTCACGCTCGAGGCGCTCGGCTTTTGCGACAAGGGAGAGGCCGGTCCGTTTACCGAAGACGGAGCGCTCGAGCTCGGTGGCCGGCTGCCCGTCAACACTTCGGGCGGCAGCCTGTCGGAGGCGTACGTGCACGGCATGAACCTCATCACCGAAGGAGTGCGGCAGATCCGCGGCACCTCGACGGCGCAGGTTCCCGATTGCAGCGTTTGCCTGGTCACCAGCGCCTACGTCGTGCCGACCAGCGCGATGATTCTGAGGAGGTAGCCCACGTGATCGAAGGAATCCCTCTACCGGCGACCGACGACCCGCTCGATGCTCCCTACTGGCAGGCGGCGATGCGCCACGAGCTGGCGATCCAGCGCTGCGCGCAATGCAAGCGGCTGCGGTTTCCGCCGCGGCCGATGTGTCCGTTCTGCCAGTCGACCGAGCACGCGTGGGAGGCGATGTCGGGGCGCGGCAAGGTATGGTCGTTCGTCGTGCCGCACCCGCC
>CAZQYE010000270.1:0-3354 GCA_964597375.1 uncultured Myxococcales bacterium | reverse complement strand
AAGTGATCCGCCATGTACTCGCCGGAAATCTTCCGCGCGTCTTTGAAATGACCGTACTTGAAGTTGTGAGTCGGTAGAATGTTCCGCGCGTTCGTCGTGTTGACAATCTGGCCCGTCCCGCATGCCGCCAAGCTGTTGCCGAGCACCGGGTGATCACGGAACAAGGCCCGGATCTGCTTGGTGTATTCCTTGAACGCCTCGGGATCGTCCATTTCGAGCTTGCGCGACCCGCTCACGGTGATGGCCTTGAGCTTTTTCGAGCCCATCACCGCACCCATCCCGGTACGGCCGGCGATCCGCTCGTTCGAGACGATGCCGGCAAACAGCACGAGGTTTTCGCCGGCCGGGCCGATCACGGCGTTGTACTTTTTCGTCCCGAGGATCTCCTGGGTCTCGTACGTCCCCTTGCCCCAGAGGTCCGTCGCATCGATGAAGCGCACCTCGTCGCGGTCGCCGTCGATTTCGAGGCGGACGGGCTTTTCCGAACGGTACTTGCAGATGAGGATGTCGATGCCGCCTTTCTTCAGGCCGTATGCGAACGAACCACCGCAGGTGGCATTGCCGATGCCCCCCGTGAGCGGGCTCTTGGCGACGACCGCAAAGCGGTTCGACTGGGGCGCCACGCTGCCGTTGAGCGGGCCGGTCGCGAAGATCAGCGGATTGTCCGGACCCAGCGGATCGACGCCGGCCTCGGTCATGTCGTAGAGCAGGCGCGTGCCGTACCCCTTACCGCCGATGTACAGGCGAGCGGTGTCTTCTTCGAGCGGCCGAAACTCGAACGTCTGCTTGGCGAGATCGACCTCGAGAATGCGACCGGCGTAGCCTTTGATCATGTGCGTGCCTCCCTGGATCGGCGCTGCCCGTCCGGCGGCAGCTGCTCGAGCCCGGGCCGCCGCCGCATGGAACACGCGGCACGGCGCCACCGGGCCCCTTCGTCAAATACTTGGTCGTGCGATCCTAGCCTGAGCACGCAGCCATGGCCACGGCCCCCGGCCGCCGCTCATCGCGCGTCGGGATTGATCGCGTAGACGCCGGTGATCGACGCTTGATCCAAGACGTGGCCTTCGATCGCCGCGAGCACCTGGTCCCGCGTAAACGCGCCTTCGACGGGCACCCGGTCGAGGTCGAGCGCGTACACGGTGAAGTGGTAGTGGTGGACGATCTCGTCGTTCCACGGCGGGCAAGGCCCGTCGTAGCCGAAATACTGGCCGCCCATCTCCGGATCACCCGCAAACCACGACGTGTAGTCGTTGATTCCCTGACGGGCCTTTCCTTCGGTCTCCGGCCCCGGCTTGCCCTTCGGCGTAATGCCGTCGGAAAACTCCCCCTCGGCGATCGAAGTGCGGTCGGCGGGAAGGTCCACCAGTACCCAGTGCGTGAACTCGACCCGCGGCAGGTCGGCCGGTACCGTCTTCCCCTCTTGATTGACGTCGTCCGGCTTGCTCGGAACGTCCGTGTCGTGGCAGATCACGGCCAGCGACCGGGTCCCGGCCGGAACGTCGGTCCATGCCAGATGCGGATTACGGTTCTCGCACAAGGCAACGTGCTCCTTGGGATCGTGCTTGCCGAATGCGCAGCGCGACGGGATCTCGCCTCCATCATTGAATGTCTCGCTGTAGACTTTCATCGGTTGCTCCTTTTTCGCAGCGACTGGTTGAGCAGCGACTCGGCCACGCACTCGCGTGGCTCGCAGCCGGACAGGAACTTCCTGCCACGGCCGTTTCCTTGGTTCAACAGGCCCGCTCCCGCGGCGGCCGGCATCAGGACAGGATGCCGTCGGCGGCCTTGTTGCGCCGGATCCAGTAGGCTTCGACTTGTTCGGCCAGAAGGCACAGATCGCTGAAGCGCGACGGTTTCACCAAATAGCTGTTGGCGCCGAGGTCGTAGGCCGCGCGTACGTCCCGGGCCTGCGCCGAGGAGGTGAGAATGACGACGGGAACACGGCGCAGTCCCGGCGTTCCTTTGATTCGCCGCAGAACCGTCAGTCCGTCGATGCGCGGCAACTTGAGATCGAGAAGGATCAGCCCCGGCAAGTGCTCGGCCGAGCGTCCGAGCAAGTCGTCGAGCGCCCGCTCGCCGTCGGTCAGCACCGTCACCGGGCCGGCGATCCCGGCGCGCCGGAGCGCGCGTTCGACCAACAAGGCATCGGCGTGCTCGTCCTCGACGAGGACGATCTCGACTTGCCTCCCCTCGGCGCCCTGGGCCATCGTCAGGCCGCCCCCATCGCGCCGCTTCCAGCCCGCCTGGGAAGGCGTACCCAAAACGTACTGCCCTTGCCCGGCTCCGACTCGATGTCCACGTCGCCCCCGTGCAGCACCGCCGCTTTCTTCACGATCGCCAGGCCCACGCCGGTACCCGGATACTTCGATCGGTCGTGCAGGCGCTCGAAGATCGAAAAGATTTTCTCGTGGTACTTTCCATCGATGCCGATGCCGTGGTCGCGCACGTAGAGGCGATGCCACGAGCCGTCGTCGACGCACCCGATCTCGACCCGAGGCTTTTCGCCCGCACGAACGAACTTGAGCGCGTTGCCGACGAGGTTTTGCAACATCATCTCGAGCGTCGTGCGGTGGCCCGTCACGAGCGGTAGCGAGCCTTCCACACGCACCTCGGCCCCGGTACGTTCGATTTCCGGCCCGAGATTGACGAGCACCGCCGCCGCAACTTCATCGAGATCGACCGGCTCGAGCGGCAACCCGTGGCGGATCTGGGCGTGCTGGAGGAGGTCGTTGAGCAGCGCGTCCATGCGCTCGACCCCGTCCTTCATGAGAGAGAGGTACTCGAACGCCGAGCTGTCGAGCTCATTCGCGTACTCTTCGACCAGGGCCTCGGCGAACCCTTCGATCGCCCGGAGCGGCGCTTTGAGATCATGGGAGATCGACTGCACGAGCGTCTCGAGCTCTTCGTTGCTCTGGCGGAGCGCGTCCTCGGCGCGCTTGCGCTCGGTGACGTCCTCGGCGATGCCGGCGATCCGAATGACACGTCCCGCGCTGTCGTGGACCGGAAAACCGCGGTCGTATACCCAGCGCTCGCTGCCGTCACGCCGGACCACGCGAAACTCTTCGGCGTAGTCCCCCGCCGCCGCTCGTGTCCGGTAGGCCCGCAACACCCTGAGCCGGTCCTCCGGGTGAACCGCATCGAGCCAGCAGTCGGGATCGCCGCACAGCTCGGCCTGAGAGCGGCCCCAGATCCGCTCGAACGCCGGGTTCACGTAAACGAGCTCTTTGGTATCGGCGTCGGCGAGCCAGAAACCCTCCCGAATGTTCTCGGCGAGCTGGCGAAACCTGGCCTGGCTCTCGGCGAGCTCACGGGTGCGCTCTTCGACCCGCCGCTCGAGTTCGTCGTGGGCCCGCG
>CAZQYE010000269.1:0-3368 GCA_964597375.1 uncultured Myxococcales bacterium | reverse complement strand
TCCGGCGCCACCGGTGTCGCCGGCGATGCCGGTCGTCTTTCTGGGCGAGCGCCCGGGGGTGGCCGATTCTTCGCGGATCGATCCCGGGACGCGCACTTTCCCGGCGCGCCGGCTGAGATTGCCGGGCGCCGAAGCTTCTAGGCGCTGGCGCCGGCGGAGGGCGGGGGTCTTGTAGACCCATGCTTGGGCCGGCCGGCGTATCGGCGTGACGTCCCCGTTGTGTGCGGCGGATGTCCGACCCGGCTAGGGCTTCGGAGTGCGGCGCCCGTTGCGCCCGGCGATGTCCGACACGGCCAGTGCTTCGGCGTGCGGCGTCCGTTGGGTTGGCGCTGGCTGCACAGCTGCAGCGCGGCGCCATTCTTGCGGGGGCGGCGGGCGCAGTGGAGGAATGTGCTGTCTGGGACAGTCCGCGCGCGTCATTGCGTGGCAACCGCGGGTGGGCTAAGCAGCAGTCTGGAAAGCCGAGCTGCAACCAGCGAAAAAGGAGAGAGCATGCCGAGCGAGAATGGGAACGTACGCGTCCGGATCGAGGATAAAGTCGCGGTCGTCGAGATGGACGACGGCAAGGCGAACGCCCTTTCGCCCGATTTGATCGCGGAGCTCCACGCCGCGCTCGATCGAGCCGAGCAGGAGGCCACTGCAACACTGCTGGTGGGCCGGCCAGGACGTTTTTCGGCGGGCTTCGACCTGGCGCGCATGACGGCCAGCGCCGAATCCGCTCGGGATTTGGTGAGCAAGGGCGCCGAGCTGATTTTGCGTATGTACGTTCACCCCCAGCCGCTGGTGGTCGCTTGCACCGGGCACGCCCTGGCGGCGGGTGCGCTGCTCTTGCTGGCGGCCGATCAGCGCATCGGTGCCGAGGGGAACTTCAAGATCGGCCTGAACGAAGTCGCCATCGGGCTGCGCCTGCCGATCTTCGCCGTGGAGCTGGCGAGGCAGCGGCTCTCGAAGCGCCACCTGACGGCGGCTACCGTGTTGGCGCGGGTCTACGACCCGCAGACCGCCGTCGATGCCGGCTACCTCGATCGTACGGTAGCTCCGGAGGCGCTCACGGAGGAGTCGCTCTCGCTTGCGCGGGCGCTTGCGGAGCTGCCGCTCGGTGCGCACCGGGAGACCAAGCGGGCGCTCCGGGGCGCCATGGTCGAGAGCGCGCTTGCGGGACTCGCCGACGATATGAAAAGCATGGGGGTGCCGGCGAAGGCACCCGGCGGCTCATAGTCTGCAACGTTGGGACTTGGGGGCCGGAGATTCGGCGGCGCGCACCGGTGCCAGAGGGTACGCCGTGAGGCGAGCCGCTGTCGTTACGTGACATGAAGCGTGTTGCCGCGAACGATATCGACACGTTTGCTCTCGAGCCGGGGCGGCGCCTGGCGCGGAAATACGTCGTCGGGGAGTTGCTCGGCCGCGGTTGGGAAGGGGAGGTCTATCACGTCACCGAGGTGGCGACCGGGATCGAGCGAGCGGCCAAGCTGTTCTTTCCCAAGCGCAACCCAGGCAACCGCGCGCTCAAGTTCTACGCGCGTAAGCTCAACAAGCTGCGCGACTGCTCGATCGTCATCCAGTATCACACGCAGGAGTCCTTTCGTTATCGCGGGATCGACGTTCCGTTTCTGGTCAGTGACTACGTCGAGGGCGAGCTGTTGACCGACCTCCTCGAA
The DNA here is from genome assembly GCA_964597375.1 of uncultured Myxococcales bacterium. Classification (GTDB taxonomy): domain Bacteria; phylum Desulfobacterota; class Binatia; order UBA1149; family SPBQ01; genus CAZQYE01. The sequence continues at coordinate 1,710 of CAZQYE010000269.1, read as the reverse complement.
CGCCAGCGGGGCAAGCGACTGCATCCGTTCGAAGCGCTGCATTTGTTGTACGCGATTACCTGCGGGGTCGAGGAGATCCACCGGCTCGGCGAGTACCATGGCGATCTGCATTCGGACAACATCATCGTGAACCGTGTCGGCCTCGGCTTCCGCGTCAAGGTCGTGGACATGTACCAGTGGGGGCGCCCCACGCCTGCCCACCTGCTCGACGACGTGTGCTTCATGATCCGTATCCTCTACGACGCCGTCGGCGGCGCCAGGCACTACGCCGGCCAGCCGCAGCAGATCAAGGCGATCTGCTGTGGCCTCAAGCGATCGCTGATCGCGAAGAAATTCCGCACCGCCAGCCACCTGCGTACCTACCTCGAAACCCTCCCCTGGTAAGAGGGATAAGCACCTTTTGTAAGTGGGCGAAAAATCGCGTGTTGATGCCGCCGATCTCCAGTGTAACAGTCTAAGCCATGCCGCCCGATCCAGTTCGCCTGACGGTCTTCTCCGACGTCCTTTGACCGTGGTGTTACAACGGGGCCGTGCGCCTCGCCGCCATCGCGAAAGAGTTCGGCGACCAGGTCGCCATCGAATGGAAGAGCTTCCTGCTGCGGCCCGAGCCCCGGCAAGTGAGCCTGGAGCGCTTTCGCCGCTACACGGAGAGCTGGCGGCGGCCGGCCGAGCAGCCGGGCGGCGGGCGCTTCCGCGTGTGGTCTACGGACGAGGGGCCGCCGAGTCATTCGGTTCCGCCCAACGTCGCGGTCAAAGCCGCAGGCCGGCTCGGGCGGCTGGAAGACTACCATCTCGCCCTGATGGACGCGTACTTTTACGCCAACCGGAACGTGACCGACCGAGAGACGATCGTGGACGTCGCGCGCGAGTGCGGCATCGATGTCGGCGCATTCGAGCGGCTCCTCGATGATCCCGACCTCGTTGGCGAGGTCCAGGCGGACTTTCGCGAGGCGATGGACCGGGGAATCACGGGCGTGCCTACGGTGGTCGTCGACGGCGAGCTTGCCGTGCCCGGTGCGCAGGACCTCGATTTCTATCGGCACTTGGTCCGGCGCAGACTCGAAATGAAGCGGGACACCCGGGGATGAGCAGCGTTGGTCTGGAGCGGAAGCGATGACGACGAGCGCCGCCGAGCCGGAGCAGAACGGATGAGTATGGGGGCTGTCGAGCCGAAGCTGATCGAAGAATGCGCCCGCGAGGCGGCAGAGCGGATGAGCCGCTGGCGCCGGGCGATCCACCGCCGGCCGGAGATCGGGCTCGACACGCCGGAAACGCAGCGCACCGTACTTGCAGCCCTCGAAGAGCTTGGCGTTCCGGTTGCTGCCACCGGCGGCGAATGCACCTCGGTCGTCGCCGAGATCCGGGGAGCGGCCGGAGCGGGTGGCCGCTGCGTGGGGCTTCGCGCCGACATGGATGCGCTGCCGGTTCGCGAGCAAACGGGCCTGGAGTTCTGCTCCGAGCTCGATGGCGTCATGCACGCCTGCGGCCACGATGCACATACGGCGATGCTCCTCGGGGCAGCCTCCGTACTTTCGTCGCTACGCGAGCAGTTTGCCGGAACCGTGCGCCTGCTGTTTCAGCCGGGGGAGGAAGGTTGCGGCGGCGCTCGCGTGATGATCGAAGAAGGCGCGGCTGACGGCCTCGATGCGGTGTTTGCCGTGCACGTCGATCCAGGGCGGCCCGTTGGAACAGTCGCCTCACGCGCGGGAA
>CAZQYE010000268.1:0-3397 GCA_964597375.1 uncultured Myxococcales bacterium | reverse complement strand
GAGTCGAGGTGACGCATATCGACGGTCTGGGCTGGCCCTGAGCCGGCGTTTCGTTCGGCCCGCCGGGTCGCCCGAAAGACGGGGCCTACCTTATATAATGGGTGCAATCGGTGCTTTTGCCGTTGCAGCGGCGGGGCCACGCGAAGGTCCCCGGCAGGGCGGGTTGTCGGCGGGCGTGTGCGGCGCTAGGATTTCGCCTTCCGGCGGAGCGGGATCGCCGCCGGGGCGGGAGGCTCTGGCTATGACGACTTGGAAAGAACGACTCGCCGATCGGATCCCGGCCGACCTGGGCCGCGAGATCGACCAATACGAGGCTCAACTGGATCTCAAGCGGCAGGGGAAGATCGACGACAAGCTATTCGCCGAAACCCGGCTGCGCCGCGGCGTGTACGGGCAGCGCTACGACAACGGCCAGCGGCACGACGGAATCGCTGTCCGCTCGCTCGAGTTTCCCTGCGGTTCGCTGACCAAGGGCCCCGACACGGTCTGGGACGCTCCCGGTATGCAGCGGATCAAGATCCCGCTCGGGCGCCTGCGCCCCGACCAGATGGACGTGCTGGCGGACCTGGCCGAGGAGTACTCCGACGGTGTCTGCCACGTGACCACCCGGCAGGACATCCAGCTCCACTACGTGCACATCGACGACACGCCGGACATCATGCGGCGGCTTGCGGCGGTCGGCATCACCACGCGCGAGGCGTGCGGAAATACGGTGCGGAACGTCACCGCCTGCCCGATTGCCGGCGTGTGCCCCGACGAGACGTTCGACATCACGCCCTACGCGCACGCGACCGCCTACTTCATGCTCGGCCACCCCGACGCGCAGGACTTCGGCCGCAAGTTCAAGATCGCGTTCTCGGGCTGCCGCGAGCACGCCTGCGCGCTCGTGGCAATGCACGATCTTGGGATGATCGCGTCGGTGCGCAACGAGGGCGGCGAGGAGCGCCGTGGGTTTGCCGTCTACGTGGGCGGCGGGCTCGGCACGGTGCCGCACCAGGCCAAGCTCATGTACGAGTTCGTGCCGGCCGAAGAGATCCTGCCGCTTACCCAGGCGACCGTGCGCGTGTTTGCGCGCCTCGGTGAGAAGCGCAACCGCGCGCGGGCGCGGCTAAAGTTCCTCGTGGCCAAGCTCGGGCTGGACGAGTTCCGGCGTCTGGTCGAGGAAGAGCGGAAGATCTTGCCTGAAGACGAACGCTGGACCAGCTACCTCGGCGAGGTCCCCTCGTTCGTAGAGCGCCCGCTCAAGGACCCCGCGCCGCTTGCATCGGAAGGATCGAGCGAGTTCGAGGCGTGGCGCAAGACGAACGTGCGCCGCCAGCGCCAGCAGGGTTACGCGGCCGTCACCGTGACGCTGCCGTTGGGCGATCTTTCGGCGCAGCAGATGAGGCGGCTCGCCGACATCGCCCGTCGCTACGCCGGCGACAACGTGCGCACCACCGCCGAGCAAAACATCGTTTTGCGCTGGGTGCCCGAGGCCGATCTGCCCGCGCTTTACGAGGACCTGTGTGCGATTGGGCTCGGCGAGGACGGTGCCGAGACGATCTCGGACGTGACCGCGTGCCCGGGTACCGATACCTGCAAGCTCGGCATCGCCTCGTCGAGAGGGCTCGCCGCCGAGCTGCGCGAGCGGTTGCGCCCGCGCCGGCACGCTCTGGATCCAGCGGTCGCCGGGCTGCACGTCAAGACCAGCGGGTGCTTCAACTCGTGCGGGCAGCACCACATCTGCGATCTCGGCTTTTACGGCGTCAGCCGCAACATCGGCGGCACCACCGTGCCGCACTTCCAGGTCGTCGTCGGCGGGATGTGGCAGGAAAACGCCGGGTCGTACGGACTGGCGATCGGGGCAGTGCCCTCCAAGCGCGTGCCCGATTTCATCGACCGCATTACCGAGCGCTTCGTCGCCGAGCGCCAGGAGGGAGAGCGATTCCAGGACTTCATCCGTCGCGTGGGGAAGAAAGAGCTGCGCAAGATGCTCGAGGAGTTTACGGTCGTGCCGCCATATGAGGAGGATCGGTCGTACTACTCCGACTGGCGCGATCCGCGAGAGTTCACGATCAGCGACCTCGGTGTGGGCGAGTGCGCCGGCGAGGTCGTCGACCGGATCGACTTCGATTTGCAGCATGCCGAGACCCTGGTGTTCGAAGCGCAGGTGATGCTCGACGAAGGCAAGGCGGAAGAGGCCGATCGCACGGCGTACGCGGCGATGATCGAGGCGGCGCGCGGCCTGGTGCGGCTCGAGTTCCAGGACGTGCCGGACGATGCGGACGTGATCGTTCGGGAGTTCGAAAAGCGCTTCTGCGAGACGGGCCTGTTCTACGACCGGTTCGCGGGAGCGAAGTTTGCAAACTACCTGCTGCGCCGGCACGCGGATCAAGACCGCGAGTTCTCGGAAGAAAAAGCGCATCATCTGGTCGAGGAAGCGCAACTGTTCATCGAAGCGGCGCACGCGTGCCACATGCGCGTGCTCGAGGCTCAACGTGCGGCTGCAAGCGAGGCCGGGCAACCGGAGCAGGGGGGCTGATGAGGTGAACCTGTATCGAGTCGGCGTCAAGCTGTTTTGCGATCGGGGAGGAGAGATTCCCCTGGTCGAGTTCATTCCGGTCTTCCATCGCTGGATTCAGACGCGGGCGATCGAGGGGCTGCTGATCGACGTGGCCGACTACAGCCACATTCCCGAGGGGCCGGGCATCGTGCTCGTTGCGCACGAGGGCAACCTGGCGGTGGACGAGGCGCGCGGGCGCCGCGGCCTGCTCTACTACACCAAGCGTCCCTCCTCCCAGAGCCTGGACCGGCTGCTGAGCGAGACGACGGCACACCTGGCGCGGGCGGCTGCGGTTTTGGCGGCAGACGAGGAGCTTGCCGGTCGGCTTACCTTCTCCGGCAGCGAACTCGAAGTGTTCTCCAACGATCGCCTGGCGGCGGGCAACGACGAGGCCGGGCGAGGCCTGCTCGAGCCGGCGGTGCGCGCGTTGGCCGCGCGAGTCTATGGGGACGGCGCGTTCGCCATCGAGCAGATTGCGAGCGATCCGCGCGAGCGGCTGGCGTTTGCCGCCCGCGCCGGCGGTGCGGTGACGGTCGAGGATCTGTCGGCGCGGCTGGGCGCCTTGTAACGGCGATACTTGGCCGAGCGCAGCGTTGCCGAGCACGCGACGGCGGTGGCTCTCGGCGTGCGAGCAACCGGCGATGGTGCGCGCCCGGGCGAGCAATCGCCAGTTGTGCGCGCTCGCGCGAGCAACGGCCGGTTGTGTGCGGTTGCGCGGGTAATCGCGATGTTCGCCGGGAAACCGTCGTTGCAGCGAAGTCGGATCGGCGGCGACGGTGCGTCGGCCGCTGGGGAGCGCCTGAGCTGCGTTGGCCGAGGCGGGTCGAGCCGTCGGGCACGCCCGGCAGGGCTTTT
>CAZQYE010000267.1:0-3434 GCA_964597375.1 uncultured Myxococcales bacterium | reverse complement strand
GGGACCTGCTCGACAATCCCCTGTCGGTTCTCGGCCCGGGCCGAAGACTGCTCGGTGCCCTCAGCATTCTCGGGCGATATGTATTGCTGGTCTTGTGGCCGCACCCTCTCTCGGTCGACTACTCCTACGACGCGACCGGCATCGGTCCCGGCTTTACGGGAGACCTCTACACGCTCGTCGGCGCGCTCGCCGCTGCGCTGGGCTGCTACGCGGCGTGGAAGACGCGGCGCTCTCATCCGGCTGTGTCCATGAGTCTGGTGCTCGCCGCCGCCGGCTACTCGATCGTCGCGAACTTCCCGCTGACGATCGGCACGATCATGGGCGAGCGCCTCGTGTATCTGCCGACGGTCGGCCTGTGCATTGCAGCGGCCGCGTGGATCGAGGCGGCGCTGGTTCGCCGGCCCCAACCGGCGATGGCGGCGCTGCTCGCCGTCGCCGCCGTCTATTTCGCCACCGACTACAGCCGCGCTCGGGCATGGCAGACTCCGGTCACGCTGTTCGAGGCGGCCGCCCGGGCCTACCCGCGCAGCGCGCGCGCACACATGGAACTCGGCGGGGCCTACGGCGCCGCCGGGCGCTTCGATGAGGCCCGCGCCGAGTTCGACCGAGCCGTGGCCATCATGCCCGACTACGCTGCTGCGTGGTATAACCTCGGCAACCTCCTAGCGCGCGCAGGCCGCTATGAACAGGCCGTCTCGGCATACCGAACCGCACTCGAGCACGCGCGGTCCTTTTCGCCCGCCTGGTACAACCTCGCCCTGACCCTGCAGCTTCTCGGACGGCTCGACGAGGCCCGGCAGGCGCTCGAGCAAGGCGCGTCGCGGGCACCTCACGACTTCGCCCTCCTGCAGAAGCTCGGCGACGTGCTGATCGCCACCGGCGACTACGAGGAGGCGATCGACGCCTATACGCGAGCACTCGATGCCGGCGCCCCCGACGGCGTTCGAGTCGCCCGCGGCAGCGCCGTCGAGTGGCTGCGCGGCTGCCAGGATGCCCTGCCCGACTACCTGGCCGTCCTTGCCCGAGACCCCGCACATCCGCTGGCACTGCCGCGGGCGGTCAACTGCTACCGCCGCCTGCGCCGGCCCGACTTGGCGTCGGATTTGGCCGCCAAGGCTCAAGTTGCAAACCGGCAGGCTGGCCGTTAACCTGCCTCGCGGTGAAGAACCCTCCGGCGCCGCGCGGCGCAGCCACCAGTCAAGTCGCTTCTCCGCCGTCGCGTCTATTCGGCGCCGTCGCCGTCCTGGCGCTCGCCGGCATGGCCGTCGCTGCGGTGATCTCCTGGGTCCACCTGCAGCACGAGGCGAGCGGTCCCGGCTACACCAGCTTCTGCAACGTCAGCAGTACCATCAACTGCGATCGCGTGCTCACCAGCGCGTTTTCGCGCTTGCTCGGGGTTCCGGTCGCCTACCTGGCGCTCGTAGCTTATGCAGCAATCACCGCCGGTGCGCTGGCTGCCAGCCGCCTCGACGCCCGCCGCGGCTCGCTGGCCGGGCGCGCCGTGGTCGCCGCGGTCGTCGCGTCTTTGGTCTTCTCGGCGTACATGGCGGGCGTATCGATCTTCGTTCTCGAGACGATCTGCCTTTTGTGTACGGCCCTGTACCTGGTGGCAATCGCCCAGGGGATCTTGGTCCTGGCCATTCGCCGTCGCTGGGCGTCGGCTTCCGGCCCCGTTCTCTCCTGGGCGGCGCTCGGCACGTGGCTCGTGCTATCGGTGATCGGAGTCGGAGCCGCCGCTGCTTGGACATGGCCGGAAAGCGCCACCCTGGCCGGAGTCGATCTTTCGATGGAGGAGCTCAGGAAACTCGATCCCGACTTCTTCGATTGGTACACCTCACTACCGGTCGTCGATGCTCCCGAGGAAGGCCACGCTGCGCTCGGCCCCGATGCGGCACCGGTGACGATCGTCGAGTTCTCGGACTTCGAATGCGCGTATTGCCGGCAGAACCATCACCTGCTCGAGGAGCTCGTAAAGCGCCGGCCCGGACAGGTTCGGGTCCTGTACCGCCACTTCCCCCTCGACGCGTCGTGCAACGACGCCGTCAAGCGGACCATCCACCCGCGCGCCTGCCGGGCGGCGGAGGCATCGGAATGCGCGGCCGCACAAGGACGTTTTCGCGAAATGGCCGAGGCCCTGTTCGCGCACCAGGGCGAGTTGTTCGAAGCAAACCTCGAGCGGCTTGCCCGAGACATCGGCCTCGACGTCGATCGCTTCCGCCGCTGTATGGAGCAACGAGACGGGCTCAGCCGCGTCGTGGCCGACACGAGGGCGGGCAGCGCTCTCCACGTAACGTCCACGCCGACGCTGCTCATCAACGGCCGTAAGGTCGTCGGCTCGCTGTCGCGCCCGCAGGCCTACGACGTCGCCGTCTTGATCGAAACGCACACGCGCGCGACTCGATGAGAATCAGCTCTTTCCGCCGGTACCGCGCAAGCGCTTGAGGCGTTCGAGTTCACGCTCGAGCGCGCCGAGATCGTCGAGCACGCGCCTGACCCGCCCGAGCAGCTCGTCGACCTTCGCTGAGTCGATGGCTTGGAGGCTTCCCCGCAAGGCCTCGTAGAGCGCCAGAACGCTGTTCTCCGAGCCGATTCCGCTTGGACCGGGGGTGGACCCGGCCAGAAGGCTGCGGGCCTCTACGAGGAGCTCTCTGGCCTCCTCGAGCAATTCAGCGAAGCGTCGCAGGGGCACGATTCGACCTTATTCGACCTTGGTCGGGCTAGCAATGACATTTGCCATAGCAACGTACACCTGATGTCTTACGACTATCGTCGCAACACTCCCCAAGTGCGTGGGGACCATGGGCGGATGCAAGATTTCAGGGAAATCGTGCACGGTCGCAACCCCTTCGGGGGGGCGGAGTAGGACCGTCGTCGTACCCCGGTGGAGAAAAAGAATGTGTAAATCCAACCGGTTACGTCTCCACGCCGCATGAGGTCCGGCGGCCGGGCCAGTGGCACGTTTGTTGCTCAGTTGGGGGGTAGCCGGTTCGCGGTCCAACCTGGGGGGTGGCTCCGCGGACTCAGCGTAGACAGCACACCAGTGAGGGGTGAACCGTGAAGACTTACTCGATGAACGCCCAACCGATCCAGTCCTCCGCTTCCACGGCTACGGCCGTGCAGCAGCCGACCGCGCGTGCTGCGTACCCGGTCGAGCGCGAGCGCCCGCGTCCGAATCTGACGGAACGTGAAAAGGAGATCCTGCGCCTGGTCTGCGACGGCCTTACCAATGCCGAGATCGCAACCAGCCTCCACGTCTCCCGCGAGACCGTCAAGTCCGAGCTCAAACGAATCTTCCGCAAGATCGGGGTCGGCAATCGCACGCAGGCGGCGGTCTTGCTGGTCAAGAACCACTGGATCTGACGCCGGCGCGGACGCCGCCGGTCGGCCTTCGAGCGTCCTAGCCTCAATCTCACAATATTTCACGAGGGAAAACG
>CAZQYE010000266.1:0-3435 GCA_964597375.1 uncultured Myxococcales bacterium | reverse complement strand
CGGCGCTGGGGGGACGCCCCCAACGCCGGTGCATCGGTCTTGCGGGCGAGCTTACGCCGCCCCTTGCGAACAAGTTGGTTGATCGTCGGCACGTTTTCTCCTTAACAGCGGCGCCGTCGCACGCGTTCCCGCGCAGCTTGGCGGCTCGCCGCAAACAGGGAATCGCTAACGCTACTCCCGCACTCCATGACAGTCAAACAACGCACCACGTCATGCCGTCGTCGGCAGGGCCTGCGTCAGATCGTGGTCGTCCGCTCCTTCCTGGCCGACACCCGGCACGTCGATGTCGACGTCCTGGTACCAGGCCATGCCGGTTCCCGCCGGGATCAGCCGGCCCATGATCACGTTCTCCTTGAGGCCGCGCAGCTGATCCACGGCGCCATTCACCGACGCCTCGGTCAGAACCTTGGTGGTCTCCTGGAACGAGGCGGCCGAAATGAAGCTTTCCGTGGCCAGGCTCGCCTTGGTGATCCCGAGCAGCAGCGGCTCGGCGCTCGCCGGCGTCTTGCCCTCAGCCAACAGGGCGTCGTTGACCTCTTGGAAGCGGGCCTTCTCGACCTGATCCCCGATCAGGAACTCCGAATCCCCCGGATCGGAGATCCGCACGCGCCGGAGCATCTGCCGCACGATCACCTCGATGTGCTTATCGTTGATCCGCACACCCTGGAGCCGGTAGACCTCCTGGATTTCGTCCACGAGGTACGCCGCCAGCTCCTTCTCGCCCTTGACGCTGAGAATGTCATGCGGATTCGACGAGCCCGCGTGCAGCTGCTGGCCGGCGCGGACGAAGTCGCCCTCTTGAACGAGGATGTGCTTGCCCTTGGCCACGAGATACTCGCGCGGCTCGCCGACTTCCGGAGTCACGATGATCTTGCGCTTGCCCTTGGTGTCCTTTCCGAAGCTGACCACACCGTCGATCTCGGAGATTACGGCGTACTCCTTGGGCCGCCGCGCTTCGAACAGCTCGGCCACCCGAGGCAACCCGCCGGTGATGTCCTTCGTCTTCGCGGTCTCTCGCGGAATACGAGCAATCACGTCGCCCGGGGCCACTTCCTGCCCCTCTTCGACCGCTAGATAGGCGCCTTCGGGCAGCTGGTAACGCGCCGGACCTCCGCGAGGCCGCTCCTTGGTATTGCCGTGCTCGTCCTTGATCGAGATCCGCGGCCGCCGGTCCCCGCTGCCCTTCATCGTCTTGATGATCTTGGTCGACATGCCGGTGTTCGGATCGACCTCTTCCTTCATGGTCTCTCCGAGGATGACGTCACCGAACTTCACGACGCCGGCCACTTCGGTGATGATCGGCGTCATGAACGGATCCCACTCCGCCATGATTTCACCGGCTTTGACGGGCTCGCCTTCCTTCTTGCGCAGCCGCGCGCCGTGCACGAGCGGATAGCGCTCGCGCTCGCGGACTTGACCGTCCTCGAGCTCTTCGACTACGACGAGGTCGGCGTTCCTCGTCATGACCACGGTATACCCCTGGCGATCGACGACGCATTCGAGGTTGTGGTACCGCACGATGCCGTCGTTGCGTGCCTCGAGCGTGGTCTGCTCGGCACGCCGGCTTGCCGTACCGCCGATGTGGAACGTCCGCATGGTGAGCTGCGTACCGGGTTCGCCGATCGACTGCGCCGCGATCACACCGACGGCTTCGCCGACGTTGACGATGTGACCGCGAGCCAGATCACGGCCGTAGCACAGCGCGCAAACGCCCCTGCGCGACTGGCACACCAGTACCGAGCGGATCTTGACCCGCTCGAGCCCGGCCTCTTCGATCAGCGCCGCTCGCTCCTCGTCGATTTCCTCGTTCGCCGGGACCAGGACCTCGCCGGAGAACTCGTCGCGAATGTCCTCGAGCGCCACGCGTCCGAGCACCCGGTCGCCCAGCCGTTCGATCACTTCGCCGCCCTCGATCAGGGGGCTGATCTCGATCCCGTCGAGCGTACCACAGTCGTACTCGCTGACGACCGTATCCTGCGCAACGTCGACCAGGCGCCTAGTGAGGTAGCCCGAGTTCGCGGTCTTCAGAGCCGTGTCGGCCAACCCCTTGCGCGCGCCGTGCGTCGAGATGAAGTACTGCAGCACGGTCAGGCCTTCACGGAAGTTCGCCGTGATCGGCGTCTCGATGATCTCCCCCGACGGCTTGGCCATCAGGCCGCGCATGCCGGCGAGCTGGCGCATCTGCTGCGCGCTGCCTCGCGCACCCGAGTCGGCCATCATGAAGATCGGGTTGAAGCTCTGGGCCGTCACCGTCTTACCGCTCGCGTCGGTCACGACCTCGGTCGCCATGCCGCTCATCATCTTGTCGGCAATGCGGTCGGTGACACCGGCCCAGATGTCGACGACTTTGTTGTACCGCTCGCCGTTCGTGATCAGCCCGAGTTCGTATTGCTGCTGGATCGCGCGCACGGAATCGGCGGCTTCCTTGAGCAGGTCTTCCTTCCCCTCAGGTACGCGCATGTCCTTGACGCCGATCGAGATGCCGGCCTTCGTCGCCATTGCGAACCCGAGGTCCTTGAGCCGGTCGGCAAGGATGACGCAGGCCTTGTTGCCGCAGTTGCGGTAGGTCACGTCCACCAGCTCGCCGAGGGTCTTCTTGTTCATCACCCGGTTGACCAGCGAGAAGTCCACTTCGTCGGGCACGATTTCATAGAGGAGCACCCGGCCGACCGTCGTCTCGACCCGCTTGCCCTGGTAACGAACCGAGATCGGAGCCTGCAGGTCGATGACGTCTTGATCGTAGGCGGCGCGGACTTCGTCGAAGCTCGAGAAGATCTTGCCTTCCCCTCTCGCCCCCCGGCGCGGACGGGTCATGTAGTACAGACCGAGAACGACGTCCTGCGTCGGAACGATGATCGGACGGCCGTTGGCCGGCGACAGGATGTTGTTGGTCGACATCATCAACACCCGCGCCTCGACCTGCGCCTCCACCGACAGAGGAACGTGCACGGCCATCTGGTCGCCGTCGAAGTCGGCGTTGTAGGCAGCGCACACGAGCGGGTGAAGCTGAATCGCCTTGCCCTCGATCAGGACGGGCTCGAACGCCTGAATGCCGAGCCGGTGCAGCGTCGGCGCCCGGTTGAGAAGCACCGGGTGTTCGCGAATCACCTCGTCGAGAATGTCCCAGACCTCGGGCTTCTCCTTCTCGACCATCTTCTTCGCGCTCTTGATCGTCGTCACCTGGCCTCGTTCTTCGAGCCGCCCGTAGATGAACGGCTTGAACAACTCGAGCGCCATTTTCTTCGGCAGGCCGCATTGGTGCAGCCGAAGCTCGGGGCCGACGACGATCACCGAGCGCCCGGAGTAATCGACCCGCTTGCCCAGCAGGTTCTGGCGGAAGCGGCCGGTCTTCCCCTTGAGCATATCGCTCAGGGACTTGAGCGGCCGCTTGTTCGCCCCGGCAATCGGCCGGCCGCGGCGGCCATTGTCGAACAG
>CAZQYE010000265.1:0-3441 GCA_964597375.1 uncultured Myxococcales bacterium | reverse complement strand
CTTACCTGCGCAAAAGCCCGACAAGAGCTGCCGGGTGAGCCGGATGCGCGAGCTGCGACCGTTCGATGGAGTTAGGATACGGCGCGACCGCCACGGCGTTCTGCATGTTCTCGCGGACTCGACTCCAGACACGTATCGGGGCCTCGGCTACTGCCAGGCGCACGATCGCGGCCTGCAGATGCTGCTCACGCGGATCGTCGGGCAGGGCCGGGTGTGCGAGATTCTCGCCGACGACGAGCAAGGCTTCGCCGTCGATTGCTTCTTTCGTCGCCTGAACCTCTGCGGTAGTACCGCGGCGGAAGTCGCGCGGCTGTCCGAGCGCGCCCAGGATGCGATTGCGGCTTACTGCGAAGGAATCGAACGCGCGTTTGCCGAGCGCGTTCCCTGGGAGCTTCGCTTGCTCGGCTACCGCCACGAGCCGTGGACGCCGCAAGACGTGATTCTCGTGATCCGCCTGAGCGGTTACGTCGCGCTCGCCCAGAGCCAAGCGGAAATCGAGCGCCTGCTCGTCGAGATGGTCCAGGCCGGCGTCTCGCGCGAGCACCTCGAAGAATTGTTCCCCGGGCTCTTGGGTGAGCTCGACATCGACTTGCTTCGTCGCGTACGGCTCGGCGAACGACTCGTTCCCGCCGAGATCGGGTGGCTTCCGGCCGTTTCTGGCAACACCGTGGCCTCTGTCGGCGGCCCGCCGCCGGTGCCGCGCGCCATCGCGTCGAACAACTGGGTCGTGTCCGGTGCCAAGACCAAGAGCGGGCGGGCGCTGCTGTCGAACGATCCGCACCTCGAGGGTAACCGCCTGCCGTCGGTGTGGCAGGAGATCGTGGTCGAATGGCCCGGCGGTTTTTGTATGGGCGCGACGATGCCGGGCATGCCGGCGGTGGCGATCGGTCGCAATCGGCACCTGGCGTGGGGCGCGACCTACACGTTCATGGACGCCGTCGACTCCTGGGTGGAGGACTGTAGGGACGGCCGCTACCGGCGGGTCGATCCGGAAACCGGAGAGGATCGATGGTGTGCGTTCCGCGTGCGCGAAGAAACGATCACGCGCAAGAAGTCGCCCGATGCGCACCTTACCTTCTACGAGAACGAGCACGGTGTGCTCGACGGCGATCCGCGCGAGGCGGGTTATTACCTGGCGACGCGTTGGGCCTCTGGGGCTGGTGCCGGAGCGGCGAGCATCGAAGCGGTCTTGGATCTTCCTTCAGCGAAGACCGTGGCCGAGGGCATGGACTTGGTCGGCCGAATCGAGACGGCGTGGAACTGGGTGCTGGCCGACGGCGAGGGAAACATCGGCTACCAGATGTCCGGGCTGATGCCGCGGCGTCGCGAGGGAGCCAACGGACTCGTTCCGCTGCCCGGGTGGGACCCACGCAACGACTGGGCCGGCTTCGTCGACCACCGGGAGCTGCCGCGTGAGGTCAACCCCGAACGTGGCTTCATTGCCACGGCGAACGAAGACCGCAACCACCTGGGAAAGGCCAAGCCGATCACGATGCCGATGGGATCGCACCGGGCCGAGCGCATTTCAGCGTTGCTCGCCGAGCGCAACGACTGGGACGTCGAATCGACACTGGCGCTCCAGCGCGACGTGGTGTCGCTGCAAGCCCAGCGGTTCATGGAAGTGCTGCGGCCGCTGCTGCCCGACGACGAAGCGGGCCGCGCTCTCAGGTCGTGGGACTGCCGCTACGACGAAGAGTCGCGCGGGGCGGTCTTGTTCGAAGACTTCTACGGCGCGCTGATCGAAGAGGTCCTCTCGCGTGTGTGCGGCAAGCAGGTTGCCCGCCATCTGATCGAGCAGACTTCGGCGATTGCAGACTTCTACGCCAACTTCGACCGTGTGTTGCTCGACCCGGCGAGCCGCTGGTACGGCGCCGAGGGGCGCGATGCGGTGATGGGGCACGTTGCGCGCCGCGCGCTGGCAAAACCCGCGAGAAAGTGGGGAGAGGAGCGCCGCGTGATGATGGCCCACCTGCTGTTTGGAGGCCGCCTGCCACGCTGGATGGGCTTCGACTACGGACCGATTTCGGTTCGTGGCGGCCGCGCGACCGTTCAGCAGGGCCAGATCTACCGGTCCGGCGGGCGCCTTACGACGTTCATGCCGTCGTACCGCATCATCACGGACTTCGCCCGCGAGGCGATCCACACGGCGCTGGCGGGCGGCGCCTCGGACCGGCGGTTTTCGCGCTGGTACAAGAAAGGCATTGCCGATTGGCTCGCCGGACGGGTCAAGTGCATCGAGCCGTTCACGGCTCAGCCAGACGTCACCGAGCCGGTGCTCCGCGTCCAAACGGCGTCCAGTTGAGACGGGCGATGGCGACCTCGCCAGTAGTGATCGTCGCGGCCAGCGGCCAGCCGGCCGTAGTGATGTACCAGCGGTCGCCGGCTTCGTCGTAGACGTACTCGGGCGCATGCGCCTGCAAGCGGGCGATCGGCCGAGCCGAGCCGCCGGACGGGCGCCGCTCGCCGCGCCAGCGCGGATCGTCCGAGCCGCCGGACCCGCGGTATTCGCCGAACCAGTACGGGTTGTTCGATGCAAACACGCGCGTGTCGTTGTATGCGCCAGATCCGCCCATCCAGTAACCGAGCGCCAGGGCGATGGGTGCCAGGACGCCGGACTCGTTGTTGTAGGTGATCGAGAGGTAGTAGTTGCCGCCACGCTCGACAACGAACGGGGACTCGGCCGATCCGACGATGGCGTTGCGCTCGCTGCCCCACGAAGACGTCCACGCAGGGCCGATGTACTGCCAGTGGTCGAGGTCGAAGGACTGGTACGCATCGATGCGCGAGAAGTACCAGCCGCGCCCGCTCGCGTACATGAGCCACTGTCCGGGTGCGACCTCGAGGACCATCGCATCGCGAAAGAACCACGAGTACGGAACGGCGATCGCATCGCGCACGCGTTTCCAGGTGACGCCATCGGACGAGACGGCGTGAGCGGCTCGGTGCGGCGACCAGTACGCGTGGTAGATACCATCTGGGCCTCGCACGACGTGCGGCGCCCATGCAGGCTCGCCGTAGTCGGCGGCCGGCCGATCCTCGGTCATCTCGCCTGATGCCAGCCCGCCGGGACCGCTGAGCACGCCCTGCGCGAAACGTACTTCGCGCCGGTAGTCGCCGGGGCCGGGGCCGGTGATGCCCCACAGCCGCCAGCGTCCCGAGGCGTCGCGAAACAGGCAGTGGTCGTTGACGTAATCGCCGGCTCGGCGCGGGCGAAAAAGAGTGCGCCACGTCGACGCGATCACCGGCCGCTCGATCGGAGCGCTCGGCTCGGTGGTTGCAACGCTCAGGGTTCCAAGAACGCGAGTCTTGCCAGTGGCACGATCCACCGCCTCGACGCGCAGCTCATAGCGTGTCTGCAGCTCGAGGCCGGTAAGCAGCGCAGATCCGAAACGCGCCTCGGCAACGGGCAGCCAGCGCACGGACGTAGCGAGCGTGCGGCCG
>CAZQYE010000264.1:0-3469 GCA_964597375.1 uncultured Myxococcales bacterium | reverse complement strand
TGGACGTGGAGCTGATCACGCCGATTGCGATGGACGAAGGGCTGCGGTTCGCGATTCGCGAGGGCGGCCGTACGGTCGGCGCCGGCGTCGTCACTGCAATCAAAGAATAAGGCGGCAAGAGGCGGGCAACGACCATGATGAGCGAACGCATACGCATCCGGCTGAAAGCATACGATCACCGTGTGCTCGATCAGTCGGTGCGGGAGATCGTCGACGCGGTGAAGCGAACGGGCGGCCGTGTGGCGGGGCCGGTGCCTCTGCCAACGCGGATCGAACGGTTCACGGTGAACCGCTCGCCGCACGTCGACAAGAAGTCGCGAGAGCAGTTCGAGATCCGCACGCATAAGCGTTTGCTCGACATTCTCGAACCGACCCAGCAGACGATCGACTCGCTCGGCAAGCTCGACCTGCCTGCGGGCGTCGATGTGGAGATCAAGCTCCAGTAGGAGGCGAGAGGTGAGCGGCCTGATAGGCACCAAGATCGGCATGACGCAGGTATTCGGCGACGATGGACAGCTCGTGCCGGTGACGGTCGTGCTGGCGGGTCCCTGTACGGTGGTAGCGGTTCGCACCCGGGAACGTCACGGGTACGACGCAATCCAGCTGGGATTCGGCCACAGGAAGGAAAAGCGCATCAGCAAGGCGGCCCGAGGGCACATGGCGAAGTCGGGTCGTTCGGACTACGCGGCGCTTGCCGAGGTACGGGTCGACGACAGTTCGAGCTACGAGGTGGGCCAGCAGATCAAGGTGTCCGAGGTATTTTCCGCCGGAGACATCGTCGACGTGTCCGGTACGACCAAGGGCAAGGGCTTTGCGGGAGGAATGAAACGACACGGGTTCGGCGGGCATCGGGCCACGCACGGTACCCATGAATCGTTCCGCGGGCCCGGTTCGATCGGGGCCTGTGCGTATCCGGGTCGTGTCTTCAAGGGCAAGAAAATGGCCGGCCACATGGGCGCACGGCGCCGGACGGTTCAGAATCTCCGCGTGGTCGGAGTACGCGACGAGGAAAATTTGCTGTTGGTTCGTGGCGGTGTGCCGGGGCCCCGTGGTGCACGCTTGCTGATTCGACCCGCCGTGAAGGCGAAGTGAGAGCCATGGCTGAGCAGCGGACACTGGAGATGAAAGTCGTCGATGCGACCAACAGCGAGGTTGGGAGCGTTACGCTCCCCGCCGCGTTTTCGGCGCGCGTCAACGACGCCGTGATGTTCGAACAGGTGCTCGCGCAGCTCGCCTCGCGGCGGCGCGGCACGGCGTCGACCAAGACCCGCGGCAAGGTCCGTGGCGGCGGGAAGAAACCGTGGCGCCAGAAAGGGACCGGGCGCGCCCGCGCCGGCAGCATCCGTTCTCCCCTGTGGCGCGGTGGCGGAACGATCTTCGGACCCCAGCCCCGATCGTATGCGTATCGGCTGCCGCGTAAGACACGTCGCGTGGCGTTGTGCAGCGCGCTGGCCCAGAAGGCGCGAGACGGACAGATCGTGGTCGTCGACCGGATCGAGTTCGACGAGCCGAAGACGAAGAAGATGCGCGCTCTGCTCGAGACTCTCGGCGTTACGGGTTCGGTTCTCATCGTTTTGCCCGAGCGAGACGAAGTGGTGGAGAAGTCCGGCCGCAACCTGCCCGGCGTGAAGGTCCTGTGTGTGGCCGGCCTGAACGTGTACGACATTCTGCGCCACGAGCGCCTGCTGTTGGTTCGCGAGGCCCTCGACCGCATCGAAGAGAGGCTCCAGCGATGAAGGCGAGCTACCAAGTGATCAAGGCGCCGATGATTACCGAGAAGGGAACCCTCGTCGGTGAAACCGCCCGGCAGGTGGTCTTCCAAGTGGACCGGCGTGCCACGAAGCAGGAGATCAAGAAGGCGGTCGAGGAACTGTTCGACGTCAAAGTCGAGGCGGTGCGCACGATCAATTACCTGGGGAAGGTTCGCACGAGGTTCGGGCGCAAGATCGGCCGGAGGGCGGACTGGAAGAAGGCGTACGTGACGCTCGCCGAAGGCGAGGCGTTCGATTTGATCGAGAAAGTATAATGGCGGTCAAGAAGTACAATCCGACCTCTCCGGGACGGCGCTTTCAGTCGCGCCTGGAATCGTCCGACATCACTGCGACGAAGCCGCAGAAGTCGCTCGTGCAGCCGCTGCGCAAGAGCGGTGGCCGGAACGCAACCGGCCGGATTACGATCCGGCACCGAGGCGGCGGGCACAAACGTCGCTTCCGAGTGATCGATTTCCGGCGGGACAAGGATGGCGTGCCCGGGCGTGTCGCGTCGATCGAGTACGATCCGAACCGCTCGGCGCGGATCGCGCTCGTCGTGTATGCGGACGGAGACAAGCGCTACATCGTCGCACCCGAAGGGGTCGCCGTGGGCGATACGAACGTCGCGGGCCGGGCGGCCGACCTTCAACCCGGAAACGCGCTGCCGCTCGGGTCGATCCCGGTCGGTACGGTGGTCCACAATATCGAGCTCAAGCCGGGGGCGGGTGCCAAACTGGCGCGGAGCGCGGGATCGGGTGCGCAGCTCGTCGCCAAAGAGGGGAACTACGCGTTGCTGCGATTGCCCTCGGGGGAGCTGCGCAACGTGCGCGTCGAGTGTCGCGCGACGATCGGAAATGTCGGGAACGCCCAGCAGGAAAACGTCCGGCTGGGAAAAGCCGGGCGCAATCGATGGCTCGGGCGCCGGCCGCGGGTGCGTGGAATTGCGATGAATCCGGTCGACCACCCGCATGGCGGCGGTGAAGGCCGGTCGAAGGGGAATCATCCATCGACTCCATGGGGGAAACCGGCCAAGGGGTACCGGACGCGGCGCAATCGGGCGACGGATAAGTACATTGTGGCCCGGCGTAAGA
The DNA here is from genome assembly GCA_964597375.1 of uncultured Myxococcales bacterium. Lineage (GTDB taxonomy): Bacteria > Desulfobacterota > Binatia > UBA1149 > SPBQ01 > CAZQYE01. The sequence continues at coordinate 627 of CAZQYE010000264.1, read as the reverse complement.
AACGGCGTTAGACCGGAGAGCTCGAGGAGGCTGAACGTTGCCTAGATCGATCAAAAAAGGGCCCTTCGTCGACGATCATCTGATGAAGAAGATCGCGGCCCAGAGCATCGACGACCGCAGGCCGATCAAGACATGGTCCCGGCGGTCGACGATCATTCCGGAGATGGTCGGTTACACGATCGCGGTGCACAACGGCCGGCGTTTCGTTCCGGTGTACGTGACCGAGAACATGGTCGGGCACAAGCTCGGGGAGTTCTCGCCGACGCGCACCTACCACGGCCACAGTGGAGCGCGGAAGTCGGAAGTGAAGAAGTAGTCGAACGATGGAGACCAAGGCAAGAGCACGATACGTGAGGATTTCGCCGCAGAAAGCGCGGCTGGTCGTGGACTTGGTCCGCGGCAAGCGCGTGGAGGATGCACTCGACATCCTCGACGTGATGCCGAAGAAGGGGGCACGGATCGTGGCGAAGACGCTGCGGTCGGCGATCGCGAATGCCGAAGACCAGCAGAATGTCGATGTCGATCGATTGTTCATCAAGCGAATCTGGGTCGATCAGGCTCCGACGTGGACACGCTGGAGGCCGCGCGCGCAGGGCCGGGCGACGCCGATTCAGAAGCGCGGCAGCC
>CAZQYE010000263.1:0-3492 GCA_964597375.1 uncultured Myxococcales bacterium | reverse complement strand
CGAGTTCCTGAGGTCCCGCTCGATCGGTGAGCGAACGATCGCCCCCGAAGACCTCTCGTTGCTCGAGTGCACCGATTCGGTAGACGAAGCGATCGCGATCATTCACGCACGTGTCCGAGGAGCCCGGGCGGGCGCCGCCCGTCCGCCCACTACGTAGCCCTCTTCCTTCCAGCTCGCTCGTCGGCAGGACGCCGAAAAGCAGGAGGGCCGAGTTTCCCGATTCCAAGATTCGCCCGCCGGTGGTTCTCGAAAGTAAGACGATTGCGCACCGCCCGCGCGTGGCCTCGCTTGCGCAAGTCCGTGATAAGGCATACATTGATCGTGCTCGTGCCGTCCCCCGCTAACTGGCACGAGCGTTGCAGCGATTAGAAGCAGGAACGGTACCGCCGGCCGTGGTTGAAACTTTCTAACCTTGGCGGTCGACCGGCGGCCCCTTGTCCACAAGGAGGTTCGCGAATGAAGCGTATGGCTCTTGTCGCAGCGGTTCTTCTGACCGCAGGCCTGACCACGGCGGCCCTGGCCGCTACGGCCGAGGAAAACTACAAGAACCACTGTCTGAAGTGCCACGGGGAGGACGGCGACGGCCGCGGACCGGCAGCCGACGTTCTCGACGTTCCGGCCGGTGACTTCACCGACTGCGAGCACATGAAGTCGCTCTCGGACGATTATCTCATCGAGATCATGAAGGGCGGCGGCCAGGCCGTCGGCAAGTCCGTGCAAATGCCGGCCGCCGGCAAGATTCCCGAGGAAGAGTACCCGGCGCTGGCCGAGTACATTCGGTCGTTCTGCGAAGAGTAAGACGGGTTTGCTGCCGTGAGCCCGTCCGATCGTCGTCCGTCGCCCGCCGGCGGGCGAGCTCTGGGACGCATCGTTGCACGCCTGGTTGCGCTGGCTCTTGCAGCCGGCGCCCTGGCCTACGTTGCGCCGCGCTCGTCCGCGCGTGAGGTGCCCGAGCAACCGGTCGCCTTCAATCACAGCGCCCACATCAACAAAGTCGGCATGTCGTGCACGAAGTGTCACGCCGGCGCCGAGAAAAATCAGCGCGCGGGGTTTCCGCCCGACATCTACTGCGAGGCGTGCCATTCGTCGCCGCGCACCGACTCGCCGGCTGAAGCCAAGCTCATCTCGATGCTCGAGAACGGCGAGACGCTGGCCTGGAGGCAGGTTACGAACCTGGCCGACTACGTGTACTTCAGTCATCGCCGGCACGCGGGCATCGGCAACATCGATTGTTCGGTGTGCCACGGACAGATGAGCGAGCGGACGGTGCCAATCACGGTCCCAGCCGTCAACTTCAATCGCAGACGCGGCATGCTTCGCTGTATCGGCTGCCACCAGGAAAGCGGCAGCCGATACGCACACATCGACTGCGTCGATTGTCATCGCTAGCACGGCACCAGCCGCGCACTCGAGGAGGCTGCTCGAATGGCCCATAGCCGTCGAGATTTCTTGAAACTACTCACCGCCGCGGGCGTGTCTGCATCGACCGCGACATGGCTCGTAGAGCGCGCCGAAGCACTCGAAGGATCGGGCTTGCCGGCCAAGGCGCCGGGGCCGGGAATCGAAACGTGGGTGCCGACGACGTGCGGATTTTGTAGCTCGGGCTGCGGGCTCAAAGTCCGACTGATCGACGGCCTGCCCGTGGGCAGCCGGGGCAACCCGACGCACATCGTCAACCGCGGTAAAGTATGTCCCGCCGCCCATGCTACCATTCAAATGCTCTACAGCACCGATCGCGTGCGCACACCGCTGCTTCGGTCGGGACGGCGCACGCATCCCGGCTGGAACGAGGCCACCTGGGAAGAGGTTCTCAAGACCCTGACCGAACGGGTCGGCGGCATTCTCAAGAAAAAGACGCCGCAACGGATCGCCTTTCTCGACGGACGGACCCGCGGCCTCGGAACGCAGATTGCCGAGGCGTTCGTCCGAGGCACCGGCTCACGCAACTACGTTCCGGTCGTCGATGCGCAGCAAGACACGATCGCCCGCGAGTCGTTCGGCTGGCCGCGCGCCGGCGGAGTCGACCTCGAAGGGGCCCTCACGATCGCGCTGTTCGACTTCGATGCGTTCGGCTCCGACGGATCGCCCGTGTGGCAGAGCCGCATCTACGCGCACGGCCGCGGCCGCACGATCAACCGGCCGATCTACATCAGCATCGGGCCGCGCCTGCTCGGCTCGGCGGCCAAGTGCGACCACTGGCTGCCGGCGCGCCCGGGAACCGAAGGCATTGTCGCCCTGGCGATGGCAAATAGGATCCTGACGGCTGGGCTCGAGGACCGAGACTACCTGGCGGCCAATACGGACTGGGACAGCCCCGAGTCGGCGCCGCTGCGGGACTTGATCGAGGAAGTCACGCCGGCAGTGGCTTCGGATCTGACCGGCGTGCCAGCGGTTCAAATCGAGCGCATCGCCGAGCTGTTCGCCAGCCATCGCCCGGCCGTGGCATTGACCCCAGCTGGTCTGCCGGCGCGTCCCACGGCGACCATGACGCACGTGGCGGTCCACGCGCTCAACCTCGTGGTCGGCGCCGTCGGCACATCGGGCGGGCTGGTTGCGCGGCCGGCGGTCACGCTGAGCGAGGTGTGGGAATCCACCGGCGCAGCTCCGCTGGAAACGAAGTACCCGGCAATCACGCGCCTGCAGGACCTCGAGCGGGCCCTGTTGCACGAGGATCCAACCCGCATCGAGCTGCTGTTCATCCGCGACGCCCACCCGGTGTTCGAGTCGGGGCGGGCCATCGCATTCAAGAAGGCGATGGTGGCCACGCGGGCGCTGATCGTCGCGTTCGCCTCGGAACTCAACGAGACGGCGCTACTTGCCGACATCATTCTGCCCGAGCCCACGTTTGCTGAGCGCTGGGATCTTCTGACCGATGCGCCGATCGTCCCGCGGGCGCACGTATCGCTTCAGCAGCCGGTGATCGCGCCGCTTTACGGCGCGAAACAATCCGAAGAGGTGCTGGCAACGATCGCCAACACGCTCGCGCCGTCGTTCGGGGTCAAGTTCAAGAGCACGTCGCCGGAGTCCCTGGTCAAAGCGGCAGCATCGGCTCTGAAAGCGGACAGCCGAGGAGGCACCTGCAAACTCGGACCGGACGGTGAGGAGATCAAGCGCACGACGAGCTCGCGTACGTTCTGGAAGCACCTTCGCGACAGTGCCCTATGGGCGACCGAGGAGACACACAACGCCCCCGCTCTGCCGCCGCAGCGTGCGGTCGCCGTACCGCGCAAGGCGCTGGCGCTGTCGCAAGAAGATGGCGCCGAAGCGCTCAGGGAGCGGCTGATCCCGGTGGCCAAGGGCGACCCGCACGTCTACCCGTACTACCTGGCGACCTTCCGAGTGCCCGAGCTCAGAAACGGGGAGCTGACGAACTTCCCGATCATGATGGAACTGTGCGGCCACTGGGGCAGCGCCATCCGCGACACCTGGGCCGAGATGCACCCGCGCACCGCCGCCGAAGCGGGCGTCAAGGAAGGGAGTCGCATCCGCGTG
>CAZQYE010000262.1:0-3504 GCA_964597375.1 uncultured Myxococcales bacterium | reverse complement strand
CCACGTGCCCGGGCCGGCGCTCGTCGACTCGGCCGAGACGACCGCGTAAGAAGCACGCCATGCGAACGGACTCGTTGCGGAACCGGCCATACGTCCACGAGCGCTCGTGCTGGCGCAAGAACACCTTCTCCGAAGCGACGGGATGCTCGGCGCGTGCTTCGATCTGGGCACGGAAAGTCAGGTCGGCACTGAAGATCAGAGGCTCATTGGACACGTCTGGTTCTCCTGGGAAGCGAAACAAGCAGCCTCGCGGCGAGGCAGCCTTTGCAGCCAACTATCAGATGGCAGGTTCAGAGGCGAGATTGGATCGTAAGTGACTGGAGTGGAACGATTTATTCTCGAGACGCTGGTCATGGCGGCAGGCGCCCTGGTGCAGGGGGCCGTTGGTTTCGGCCTCAACCTGGTCGCCGTACCGCTGCTGCTGTGGATCGACCCGAGCCTGGTTCCGGGCCCGGTTCTGGTGGCTGCGCTCGTCCTGACGATTCTGATCCTGCGGCGTGAGAGGAAGGCGGTCGACTTTACTGGCCTCGGCTGGGCGTTTGCGGGCCGGCTTCCTGGCACCGGTCTCGGCGTTGCCGCGCTGCTGGTCGTTCCGGCAGCGAGCCTGTCGCTGGTCTTTGCCAGTCTCGTCTTGATCGCCGTGTTGATCAGTGCATCGGGCGTGCACGTGCGCCCCACGTGGCGGACGTTGCTCGTTGCAGGGGCGCTCTCTGGGTTCATGAGCACGACCTCGGCCGTGGGTGGCCCGCCGATGGCTCTGGTCTATCAGGAGGCCGCCGGCCCGCGGCTGCGTGGCACGCTCGCCGGTTACTTCGTCGCCGGCGCTCTGATCTCGATTTTCGCATTGACGGCTGCAGGGCGCTTTGGCGCCGTCGAAGCGCGGGCGTCTCTGGCGCTGATCCCCGGCATCCTCATCGGCTTCGCGCTTTCGCGGCGAGCCGCGCGCAGGCTCGATGCCGGAATGATCCGGCCGGCCGTGTTGCTCGTCGCCGGTCTTGCCTCCGGCTCGGTGCTCGTCCGCCAACTGTTCGATTGTTTTTAGGGAGATCCCCCATGGTCCTAAGGGAATACCTTAAATCCATGCTTTCCACTCTTTCCTTCCGGAAAATGAATTGGGTGCACTTTATCCGGTTGGGTGCTTGACAAGCGGGTACGCGGACCCGTAGGTAAAATAGTCTGCCGGGAGCGTGTTTCCCACCATTTGAAAAAGGGGGCGTGTTCATGCGGACCATACTTTTCGGGGGTGCGGTGTCGGTGGTGGAAACAGTGGTGACGGTTCGATGAGTACGGCCCGCGAGCGCGTAGTTCCCAAGCAGGAAGTGCAGCGGATCAGCGACCCGCTGCGGCCCGAGCCTTCGAAGATTCCCGCGGAGAACGGTCTGGCGTTCGCCCGAGCCTACGCCAGGCTGTCCGAGGCGATTTCGCATCATGCCGGATACACGCTGGTCACCGGCCCCGCCGGAGTCGGCAAGACAGCGCTGGTGCGGCAGGTCTTGGCCGAAGCGCCGGTTTCCAAAGCAGTGTTTGCATCACCGTCGACGCACACGCCGGCGCAGATCGCGCGCGAGCTCGCCGGCATCGGCGAGCGGGCCGACGGCGGGCGCCTCAGGCGTGCTCTGGTCACCAGAGTCGAACGCGCCAAGGTAACCGGCCGGCCTCTGGTGGTCATCGTCGACGATGCGCATACAGCGGACCTGGGGTGGCTCGATGCCGTACGGCTCACTCTCGAGGCGGGTCCGGACGCTTCTGAGTGGATTCGACTGATTTTGGTGGGGCGGCCGGCGCTCATCGAGATGTTGGGGCGGCCGCAAGCGCGCGGCCTGTGGACGCGCGTTACCGTGCGCATCGCCCTTACGCCGGTTTCCGTCGGGGATGCAGCGGGAATGGTGTACGGCCGTTTGCGGCGGGCGGGCATCGACGACCCAGAGAGTGTCATTCCTCGCCGGACTCTGCGGTCGATCGTGCGCCACGGCCACGGCGTACCGTCACGGTGCATCGAGATCACGCGGGAGTCGTTGATCGCGGCCATTGCATCGGGCACGCGCAAAGTCGGGCGGCGCGATGTCGCTCGAACCGCACGTGCGCTCGATGCCGGCACTGCCGAGCGATTCGAGGGGGATCTCCCCGTCCTGCCCATTGAGGGCGAGCCGGCCGATTGGAGCGCGGCGCGGGCGCTCGGTGCTGCGTTCGCCGTCGTTGCGCTGGTGCTCGCAGGAGTGTGGCTCGCGCAGACCGTCAGCGAGTCGCCCGTACCGGAAGCCACGCGAGTCGCCTCGCGGCCGGCCCGGACCGCGTCGCAGGCCAAAGAGCCTGCGCCGACGTTCGAGCCGGTTGTCCAGCCGCTACGGACCGCCGGGGGCGCGCGGCCTGGGCTCGGCGAGCATGCGGCAGGTCGTCGCGCGGCGCAGGGTACACCCGCGGGCGGTCCATCTGCGACGCCCGGCTCGGCCAAGCGTTTGGGCGGCCCCACGGCTCGTGGCGGTGTGGTCGTCGCTGTCTCCGAGCAGACCGCGAGCGGCGAAGCCGGCGACTTGGCCGTGGCCTCTTCGACTGTGCAGCCGCCGGCTGCGCCGGGTCGATCTTCGGCGGCTTTAGACCAAGGGACGGGGGATTCGAGTGCTGCGCAGGCGGGGACCGTGGCGGCGGCCGAGGTGCCCCGCGACGTGAGTGTGGAACCTCAGGCCACGGCGGCGCCCATGACCCCGGCTGCGCCGATTGCCATCGCTCGTCGAGAGCCGAGCGTCCCGGCAAGCGGAGTTGTTGCGACCGGCGCTTCGCAAGATGCCGGAGAGACACCGGAAGCGGCCGCGATCGGCGAGCCTAGGCTCGCGCCGGTTGCCACGACTCTGCACCCCGTGCCCAAGCCGGTCGCGACGAGTCCGGGCGAGGCTGGTCCGGTGATTACTCTGGTGGAAGCCGTTCCGAGGGGGACGCCTTCTGTGGGCTCCTCGCGCTCGGGCGGGCCGGTACTGATCGCCAAGGTTCACGGGAACACCGCCTCTCTCGCAGCGGGTCGTGGTGGAGCGGCACCGGCCGCCGAAACCAGCGGTCCGGCCGCCGCGACGGCATCTCAGGATTCGGAACCGGCGGCGCGAAGTGCTGAGCCTGCGATTTGGCAGGTTGCGCGGCTTGCTCGCGGCGAGGAGCCATCGGGTTCGGCGGCCGCCGATGCCGGCGTTCCCGCAGCGAAGGCGCTTGCCCCGACCAGTGCGAGCGAACCGCGGGCAATCGGCCGCGGCCCCTACGCGGTCCAAGTCGGATCTTTTCGCGAGGCAGCGAGAGCGCAGCTGCTGATCGCGCAGCTTGGCGATCGCTTCGGGCCCACCAAAGTCGAGCCGGCGCTTGCGGGCGGCCGGGTCGTCTATCGCGTGCGCGTCGTGGACTTGCCCGACCTAGCGGCTGCTAGGGCCTTGCAGCGACGCTTGCGCGAAGCGGGCTACGATTCCTTCCCCGTTCGTCGCCGCTGACCCGTCCTGAAATAGTTTGGTAGGGAGGCTTGCATGC
>CAZQYE010000261.1:0-3529 GCA_964597375.1 uncultured Myxococcales bacterium | reverse complement strand
CCCAGTACCGCTCGGCGATTTTTTACCACGACGAAAAGCAGCGCGAGACGGCCGAACGGGTCCGTGCCGAGGTGGAGACCTCGGGCAAGTGGAAGGCACCGATCGTGACGGAAATCGTTCCCGCGGGACCGTTTTACCGGGCCGAGGAATACCACCAGGACTACCTCCAGAAGCACCCGAATGGCTATACGTGCCATTATCTGAGGGACTGATATCCGGGGCGGTGGTCGCCCGCCGGCTCCATGACGGGTTGTTCGTGCGGGGGAGTCAGGCAAACTTGAGATTCGACTTGCGCAGCACGCATCGGAGGTGACCGATTCGCGTCGTTTGCTGCGCCCACGAGGGGAATCGAAACATGCCGCAACGAGAGAAGTTCCAGCAGGACGCCGTGCCTGCTTCCGAGGCAACGCATTGGACCGAACGCTTCAAGCCCGCGGCCTCCATGCGCACACAAGTTCTATTGGCCGCCTGTCTGTGGACTCTAGCCGGCTCCGGACTCAGCCTTGCGGGCTCGGCGTGGACGCTGGCTGCGGTTCACGGGGTCACGCTGGCGATCGCTTTCACCGTCGCTCTGACCGTCGGCTGGGCGAAGGGCAGGCTCGTTCTCTCGCGTACCGCGCGGCGCACGCTCAGTCGGATCGAAGCGCGCGGCGACGGCCGCTGCCTGGGAGGGTTCCTTTCGTGGGGAAGCTGGCTGCTGGTCCTGGTGATGATTTTCCTTGGCCGCACCCTTCGCCACAGTGGTTTGCCTGGAGCTCTGCTCGGTCCGCTCTATGTCGCGATCGGAATCGCATTGCTGACCGGCAGTACGACTTTTTGGCAGGCGGGCTCTAGGCTTCGCTGACCTGGGACGACATCGTTTTGCGCTTCGTCGGATGATGTCGTTTTCACGACCGAACGGGCGGTAACGAGAAAAATGGCTTCACGAAAACCATGGATTGTAATCGTCGTTCTGCTCGTCGCAGTGTGCGTCGCTTTGGCGGTCTACGCCGGCCGGCTGAGCTGGACGAACGGTTTTCTGCGGGCGGAAAACGCCCGCTTGCAAGCCAAGCTGGCCGAGCTTCGCGACCGCGCCGAGGCCGCACCGCAAAAGCCCGAAGGCCGTGAGCTGGCCGATTGGCAACGCGAGGCGATGCTTGCGCGCCTGCGAGCGGAGGCCGGAGACAAGAACGTCTGGTTCGTTCGCGCGAGCGGAGACCCGGAAGCGGCGGCCTTTCAGAAGGCGCTTCAGTCGGTCTTCGAAGAGGCCGGGTGGCGAGTGCGATCGGTACGCGCCGCTGGTTTCCCGTTGCGCGCGGGAATCTTCTTCATGATGGCCGACGAGTCGCCGCCGGCATACGTGGAGACGGCTCTGGCGGCGCTCACCGACGCCGGGATCGACGTCACGTCGGGCCGCGGGTACCGGGCGTTCTACGAGGACAAGAAGCGCGAGAATCCGAACTTCCGCGGGTTCGATATGGAGCCGGATCAAGACTACGTGATCGCAGTCGGCCCCAAACCGGCTGAGGAATAGCGCGCAACCACATTCCGGCTTTTCGGCAGTACAGGGCGGCGGCCCAGGAATTCAGCCGGCCAGTGATCGCAGGCGGATTTCGGCTGAGTCCGAGGGCAATTCCCCTGCTGGTGCGCCCGTGCCGGTGGCTTTGCCGGCCAGGATCCGCCACATTAAGTTCGGCTTGGAAGCCGAAGGCACCCCCCGCCGGAGGAATCATGAAGAAGAGTTTCATTCTCGTACCGCTTGCCGTCGTGATGTGTGCCCTGGCGTGCCGGCCGCAAGACCGGCCGCAGCCGACGACGACCCTTCCTCAGCCGCCCGCGCCGTCCGCCGAGCAGGGCGGCGGGGTGACGGGACGTGTCGCCGAGACGATGGATTCGGGAGGGTACACATACGTGCTGATCGATGACGGCACGCGGAAAGTGTGGGCCGCGGGGCCGCAGACACCGGTAAGAGTCGGAGACCAGGTGAGTATTCCCACGGGCATGGAAATGACGAACTTCAAGAGCCCGAGTTTGGGACGTACGTTCGATACCATTTACTTCGTCGGCGCGATCAAGCACGTCGGCGCTGCCGGCGGGGATCGGATGGCGTCGGCGCATCGTTCGATCGAACGGAAGGGCGCCGAGGTGGATCTGACCGGTATCGACAAGGCGGCCGGCGGCTACACCGTCTCTGAGCTGTTCGCTCGGCGCTCGGAGCTCGCCGGCCACGAGGTCGCTGTGCGTGGCAAGGTCGTGAAGTTCACCGCCGGGGTAATGGGTAAGAACTGGATCCACTTGCGCGACGGCAGCGGCGAAGCAGGTTCGAACGATCTCACGGTCACCACGGACGCGACCGCGAAAGTCGGAGACACGGTCCTCGTACGAGGCAAACTAGCCACCGATCGCGACCTCGGTTACGGCTACAAGTACGCCGTCATCGTGGAGGACGCGCAGGTGACCGTCGAGTGACGGCGCACCGTGGCCTGCCGCTCGACGAACGAGGCGCAAGCGAGCCGGGAGACAAACGATGAAGCTCTATAATTCCTTGGGACCCAATCCGCGGATGGTGCGCATGTACCTGCTCGAGAAGGATCTCGACATTCCGTTTCACGAGATCGATCTGGTAGGCGGCGAGAACCGCCGGCCGCCGTACACGGACAAGAACCCTGGCGGCCAGCTGCCGGCGCTCGAGCTCGACGACGGGACCGTGATTGCCGAGACGACGGCCATTTGTGAATACCTCGACGAGATCCATCCGTCTCCGGCGCTCGTGGGGACGACCGCTATCGAGCGCGCCGAAACCCGGATGTGGACACGGCGGATCGATCTCGCCATCTGCGAACCGTTGGCCAACGGGTTCCGCTATGCCGAGGGGCTGTCGCTATTCGAAGGCCGAATGCGCTGCATTCCCCAGGCGGCCGACGATTTGAAAGCGTGCGCTCAGGACGGCTTGCGCTGGCTCGATGGATTGATGGGTGGCAAGACGTTCATTTGCGGCGACCGCCTCACGATCGCCGATCTCCGCCTGTACGCGTTCGTCGACTTTGGTGCATGTGTCGGCCAGGCCGTCCCCTCGGAACTGGCAAACCTGCAGGCGTGGATGCAGCGGATGGCCCAGCGGCCGAGCGCCGAGGCCAGCCTGCACCCGGCGGCGTCGGCGAGTGGGATGCGAGGCTGACGGTGGCCGGCTTGCGGTTGCCCTACTTTTCGACGCGATACTGGGGCGGCCGCCGGTGCTCTCATATGCCTAGAGGTGTACCCAGCTCGACCGTCGTACGTTTTCTACGCGATCCTAGTCTGTACATGGATGACGTTCGCGGTAACCAAACGGTGCGCGGAAACGCAACTGTCGAGACGTTCTTCTTTTTGTTGTGGCTCCCAGAGAACGCTTTGCCGCGATGTCCAGTGAAGTCGTTCTCGAAATAATAGTGATGCTCATTTCCGCCTTCGGTCACGAACGCGTGACGCTGGCCTTTCTGAACTGTTTTGTCCGGCTGGCGACCGTCTGTGAAAATACGATCGCTCTGGGCAACGTGACCTTGTCGGCGCA
>CAZQYE010000260.1:0-3548 GCA_964597375.1 uncultured Myxococcales bacterium | reverse complement strand
CCGGAGGTTCGGCCGAGAGAACGTCCGAGAGAACCCCCACGATGCAGGCACCGCCGCTCTGCTCGTGCTCGACCCGCGTGTTGCCGCCGTACGCCGATGTCACCACACGGACCCTGTCCCCGTCGAGTGTTACCTCGAGCGCGTTCATCAGGACGGCCGCGCCGGTGCGCACGGCGGCCCGTGGCGCTACAACGCGCGACTCGAGAGTCTGCGGAACGAGCATCAGACGCGGCGATCGCTCGCGCGCATACTGCGAGAGCGCCTCGACGCACGCATCGGCGCTGAACTCCTCGAGTTTGGGATCTTCGATTCGGTCGATACGGGTCACCCCGTACGTAGATGCAATCTCCCCCATGCGGCCGGGCTCAGGTCCCACGACGAGCCACACTAGATCGAGGCCGGCACCCGCTGCTACCGGCGCCGCAAGCGAAAGAGTTTGCTCGATGCCGGCCGGAGTTCCGTCACGACCTTGGTCCCACGTGCATACGACAATCGAATCAGACACGTTTTCCTCCAAAGACTTTTCCCATGTTGCCGGGCGAGGCGACGCTCCTTCCTTGATGCTTGTCCGCCTCCGATTGCGCTCCGCCGCCTATTCGATCACTCCGTCGGCGCGGAGCCGCTCGACGAGCGCGCGCGCCTTTGCGGCGGCAGAATCGCCGTCGATGAACTCGCAGCTCCCGGTAATCTGCTCGACCGATTGGCGCGTCATCGTCCACCGCGGCTTGCCACCCTCATCCACGCCGAGCTCGTCGGGCGATACCTGGCGTGGTTTGACCCGCTGAGCCTTCACGGTACGGATCCCCGTCGGGTAACGCGGGTCACCGAGCTCGTTGCTGATCGTAACCACCGCCGGACAACCGACCTCGACGATCTCGTCGCCGTCGGGCGTGACGCGCGTCACGCGCAGCGCCGGCCCGTCGATCAGCTCGACCTCGCGCGCGACCGTCACGACCGGCATGCCGAGCATTTCGGCGATCATCGACGGCACGACGCCTTGATCGACGTCGGATGCCTGCCGGCCGCACAGCACCAGATCGGCGCCTCCAATCGACTTGATGAACGCAGCAAGCAGCGACGCCGTCGCATGACCGTCCACGCTCGCCGTGTCGACGGGGATCATCGCCACTTCGTCCGCCCCCATCGCCACCGAGTGCTGCAAGATTTTCGTTGGATCGGTACCGAGCGAGACCACGTGGATCTTGCAGTCGGCACCGGCGTCGCGCAGGCGGAGCGCACACTCGATCGCCTGCTCGTCGTAGGCGTTCATCAGGCGCGGAATCGACTTGCGAACCAGCGTCTTGCCGTCGGCCTCTACCTCGAGCTTTCCCGCCAGCGCGTAGTTGTCGACCGCATCCGGGTCGAGAACCTCCTTGGCACAAATCACGATGTTCATCGGCATCTTCTTATTCGCCCTTCCTTCTTATACGTACGCTGCGCAGCACCTCGGCGGAGCGTCGTTCCCTTTGCCACGCCTCGTTCGTCCAGCATCATAGGCGCCACAAACAAACCTCGTTCGTCCGGCATCGGGAGTGCCACAAATTCGCACTCACCCACGCTACATGCCCCGCGGCAATCTGTTTCACAGCCGCCCGGTACGGCGCGTTTCACCGCACACCTACTTGGGACGCCTTGCCCGCGACGCCTCCAGCGGCACGTCTGGTTCGCTGCGCCAGTCCTCCAGCCTCGCGCGAAAGGCCGTCCGGACTATTCATCCCCTTCCCCGCGCGCCGTGGAGTCCTCGTCCACCAGGTAGATGCTGCCCGCCTCACACCACACCGAGTCCTGCTCGTAGTTGTCGGGCTTGCGCACCAGGTCGACCATCAGGTACCAGCGCCAGGGCGGATCGCCGTGGTCGAAGTATTCGCCGGTCAGGCGACCGGTGAACTCCTGAAACCCGGCGTACTGCGTGCCGGGCAGCGGCCCACCGCCGTCGCACTCGGCCATCTTGCCAGCCATGCGCTCGTCAAAGCCCCGGCTCAGTGGTCCTGACTCTTCCCCAGGCATCGCTAACCCCCAAACCCGTTGATTTTCCACGGATCTCCGGGCTCGGCGACCGGCTCAGTCAGCCGGCCGCGGATAACGGTAGCGAAAGATGAGACATACGTCAATACACCCCTCTAAACGCCTGTTGCGACACAGCCCGGAACGTGTCAAGGTGGCCTCGTGAAGAATCCCCGACCCCGCGGCGAGACCGTCACGGTCACCCGCCGCTTCAGTGAAGCCCAGGCCCAAAAACGCGCCGAAGCTCGGCGCGTCGCCAGTCGCCTAGCAGCCGAGCACGGTTACGATGCAGTGACGATGACCGCGGTCGCCGATCGTATCGGCGTCTCACGTGCTACCATCTACCGCTACTTCGCATCGCGCGACCACCTGCTCGCCGAGGTGATGGCCGAGTGGACCGAGCGCATCAACGAAGACCTGCGAAACAATCCGCCCGCCGGGGAGACCCCGGCCCAGCGCGTTGGAGAAGCCTTCGAGCGAATCGTGATGACGGCGGCGCAAAACCCCGGACTGACCTCGGCACTCCTGTTCGCGGCAACGTCGTCGGATCCCGCAGCCAAAGAAGCGTTCCCCTCGTGGTCCGGCCCCGTCGAGGTGTATCTCAAGACGCTGCTCGGTGACGAAGAACTCCCCGATCTCGACGAAATCGTCCCGGTACTCACGCACGTTTTGTTCTCGGCACTGATCGCACTCACGCAGCGCGGTCAGGATCCCCATGAGGCTGCGGCGGTGCTCCGCTCGGCGGCAAGGCTCCTACTCGACCGGCGCACCTAGGCGCGCACCGGAGCCGCAATGGCGCTTTCGGGAATCCGAGTCGTCGACCTTTCGCGTTACGCACCCGGTCCGTACTGCACGATGCTGCTCGCCGATTTCGGCGCCGACGTGGTCGTCGTCGAGGAGCCGCCCGGACGCGGCCGCCGCGTGGATACCGAAATGGGGGTGGACGAGCGCACCAAGGCGCACTTGCCGATGGGGCGCAACAAGCGCTCGGTGGCGCTCGACCTCAAGAACGATCGTCACCGCGAGGCTTTCTTTCGCCTGGTCGAGCGCGCGGACGTCGTCACCGAAGGTTTCCGGCCGGGCGTGGCCAGGCGTCTTGGCGTCGATTACGAAGCGGTACGCCGGCGCAATCCGCGCGTCGTTTACTGCTCGATCAGCGGCTACGGTCAAACCGGTCCCTACGCCGATCTGGTCGGCCACGATCTCAACTACATCAGCGTCGCCGGCGTTCTCGGCATGATCGGCACGCCCGATGGGCGTCCCGTCATTCCCGCCAACATTCTCGGCGACTTCGCCGGAGGCGGCTTGTTCGCGGCGTTTGCAATTCTTGCCGCGCTGATCGCGCGCGGTCGCACCGGCAAGGGCCAGTACATCGACATGTCGATGACCGATGGAGCGCTGTCGCTGGCCGCCCTGGCCGCAAGCGATTACTGGAGTAGCGGCGAGCCGCCCCGTCCGGGCCGCTACTTCCTGAGCGGATCGCTGCCTTGCTACAACGTCTATGAAACCGCCGACGGCAAGTACCTGAGCATCGCCTGCATGGA
>CAZQYE010000259.1:0-3554 GCA_964597375.1 uncultured Myxococcales bacterium | reverse complement strand
GTTTCGTAGCGATGGTGTCCGTCGGCGATGAACACCGTGCGACCGGCGAGCGCCCGCTCGATCGCGTCGATGTTGGCCGGCTCACGCACGACCCACAGACGGTTACGCACGCCCTCGTGCTCCACGTCGATTGCAGCGGGCGCTTCCCAACCGCCGTCGGGTTGCGGATCGAAGTCCGGATTCGAGTAGAGCCCGAAGATCGGGCTGAGGTTGGCGCGAACTTCCTGCGTCAGGTCGAGGCGGTCTCGTTTGTGATGGTCGAACGTGCGTTCGTGGGGGCGGACGACTCCTCTGGAGAACGGCTCTAGGTGCAGCGCCCCAATGACGCCGACCCGCGCGTGCGTGCCGTCGAGTTCGAAGTCCTGGCGGTAGACATAGAACGCCGGCGCATCCTCGCGAACCAGGACCCCCTCGGCCAGCCAGCGGCGGAACTCCCGCCCCGCCTCGGCATGGCCGTGCGGGTTGAGAATCAAGCGCGTCACGTTGTACGGCCCGCTAGCGAGCAACCGGTCGCGGCCGCTGGAGTCGATGACGTCGTACGGCGGGGCGACCACCGTCTCGAACCGGCCGACCTTTTCGGAAGAAAAACGAATGCCGCGAAACGGACGAAACCTGGCCACTTCAGCTCTCCACGCAGTCCAAGGAAACGACGCTCTCCAGCCGCTCGCGGCCGATCTCGCCGGAGCGCCTCAGGTACGTTTTGCCGGCCGAAAACTCAACTACCGTCGAGGCCGAGGCCGCATTTCGGCGACCGCCGTCGAGGTAAACGGATACGCGATCGCCGAAATAGGCCCTAGCTTCTCCGACGCTCGTCGCCGGCGGCCGTCCCGTCGGATTCGCCGAGGTCGAGGTGAGCGGGCGCGCAAACTCGGCGACGAGGGCGGCCGCCAATGGATCGCTCGAGCAGCGCAGCCCGACCCCACCGGCCGGGCCCAAGAGAGCCCGCGGCACGGCGGCCGACGCGGGAACGACGATCGTCAGCGGCCCCGGCCAGAAGGATTGCATCAGGCGCCGTGCACCATCGGGCAGCGGTCGCTCGATCAGCTCCTCGGCCATCGAGACACCGGTCACGAGCAACGATACTCCCGTCCCCCGGCGAGCCCCCTTCAGTGCGAACAGCGTTTCGAGTGCCGCGCGCGAAAGCCCGTCGACCCCTAGTCCATAGACGGTTTCGGTCGGGTAGACGACCACACCGCCTGCCGACAATGCAGCGACCGCACGAGTCAACGCCGCGTCAGCCATCGGGATAGCGACGTACGGTGCCCCCCGCCTTGGCCATCTCACGGCGCCGCCGGTCGAGTCTGGCGGCCAGGCGCTCGTCGTCGAGTGCAAGAATCTGAGCCGCCATCAGCGCGGCGTTCTCCGCACCCGCCCCACCGATCGCCAGTGTCGCCACCGGCACACCCGCAGGCATTTGTACCGTCGACAACAGCGCATCCATGCCGGCGAGAGCACCGGAGGCGAGCGGCACGCCGAGCACTGGAAGCGTCGTGTTCGCAGCGACGGCGCCGGCGAGGTGCGCCGCCCGTCCGGCACCGACGATCAAGACTTTGATGCCGCGGCGTTTGGCCTGCTTGGCATAGCGGGCGGTCCGATCGGGGCTGCGGTGGGCCGAGGTCACGACGACTTCGTGCGGTATGTCGAGCTGTTCGAGGCAGTCCGCCGCACGAGACATGACTTCGAGGTCGCTCGAGCTTCCCATCAAGACGGCGACCCGTGGAGCCCGCTCCTTCGGTTTTGCCATGGACTTCCTCCTCTACTCGCGGCCCTGTTGCCGCTCGCGCGCAATCGCACGGTGGCCGATGTCGCGGCGGTAGTGCGCCCCGTCCCAAGAAATCTTGCCGACCGCGGCATAGGCGCGGCCGACGGCATCGCCGACGCTGTCGCCGAGAGCGGTGACGCCGAGCACCCGGCCGCCGGCCGTACGCCAGCGCCCCTGCTCGTCCCGCGCCGTGCCGGCGTGGAAGACGGTCACGCGCGGGTCACTCTCGGCCGCGTCGATCCCCTCGATCACTGCCCCCTTGCGGTACTCGCCCGGATAACCAGCAGCACTCATCACCACGCACGCCGCTGCCTCGCCCCACTCGATCGACGCGCCGGAAAGGTCTCCGGCAACGCAGGCTTCGATCAACTCCGTGAGGCTCGAGCGCATGCGCATCATCAGCGGCTGACACTCCGGATCCCCGAACCGAACGTTGTATTCGAGTACCTTGGGACGGCCATTGCAGATCATGAGCCCGGCGTATAGGACGCCGCGATAGTCGATGCCGCGATCACGGAGCGCTGCGATCGTGGGTTCCACGATCGTACGACAGATCTCGCCCGCCAACTCGGGCGTGACGACCGGCGCGGGCGAATACGCTCCCATACCTCCGGTATTGGGGCCCCGGTCGCCGTCGAACACTGCTTTGTGGTCCTGGGACGGCTCGAGCGGCAGCGCACGCGTGCCGTCGACCAGGGCGAGAAACGACGCCTCCTCGCCTTCGAGGAACTCTTCGACGACGATCCGCTTGCCGGCCTCGCCGAAACGCCCGCGCTCGAGCGCATCGGTGATCGCTTCATCCGCCTCGGCGGCGCCGTGGCAAATCGTCACCCCTTTGCCGGCGGCCAGGCCGTCGGCCTTGACGACGACGGGAAATCCCAGCTCCCGGGCGTATCGCCGTGCGGCCTCCGGCTCGGTGAACACTCGGTAGGCCGCCGTCGGCACTCCAGCCGCGTCGAGAATCTCCTTGGTGAACGCCTTGGACGCTTCGAGACGCGCAGCCGCGGCGCACGGGCCGAACACGGGCAGCCCCTCTTGCGCGAACCGGTCGGCGATCCCGGCGGCAAGCGGTGCTTCCGGTCCCACGACCGTCACATCCACTCGGCGGTCGCGGGCGGCACGGGCCAGCCCTTCGAGATCGCCCGCGCCGACGTCCACGCACTCGGCAACCATCCCGATGGCCGCCGATCCCGGGGCGGCGAACACGCGCTCCACGCCGGGATCCGAAGCGATCTTCCACGCCAGCGCGTGCTCGCGTCCTCCCGATCCCACGACCAAGATCCTCTTGCCTCGACTCACGGGTCGCTACTCCTTCGGGCAGGAAAGCTCAGTGCTTGAAGTGGCGCATGCCGGTCATGACCATCGCCATAGAGTGCTCGTCGGCGGCGGCAATCACTTCGGCGTCGCGCACGCTCCCGCCCGGTTGGATCACGGCCGTCGCGCCGGCCTCGGCACACACGTCGAGACCGTCGCGGAATGGGAAGAACGCATCCGAAGCCGCGGCCGAGCCGGCGATCTCCAAGCCGTGCTCGCGTGCTCGGGCGACCGCGATCCGCGCCGCATCGACCCGGCTCATCTGCCCAGCCCCCACACCGACCACGTGATCCTCATGCGCGAGCACGATGGCGTTCGACTTGACGTGCTTGCAGACCCTCCACGCAAAGTCCATGGCGCGCAGTTCGCTTTCGCTCGGCGCCCTCTTCGTCACGACCTTGGCGCCGTCGCCGCCGCCGAGCTGATCGTCGCGTGTTTGTACGAGAAGTCCGCCGACCACGCGCTTCATGTCGAAACC
>CAZQYE010000258.1:0-3554 GCA_964597375.1 uncultured Myxococcales bacterium | reverse complement strand
AAGGCGGCAAGCCCGGCCACCAAGACCATAACCCACAGTATCCTTGCATTCCGCTTCATGGCTCTCCTCCCCGCCCTCACTTGCAATCCACGAGGCCTGAGAAACGGATCAGTTGGCGCTTTAGGCAAGGTCGAATCCGGGCCAACCGCCACCGTCCCACCGCGCTGCCGCCCGCTCGGGGGCTCGGTCGATGCAGCGCGTCCACCCCACCGGATCGCCGGGTGGTGAGTATTCAGGATAGCACGCGCAGCGCCGCTGCGCGGCACAATCGCACGTCACTTGTCTTGAGCCATGATGCCGTCCGGCAGGACCCGCGCACCACCGTGCGGCCGCGGAAAGCCGCGGCCAGGCCCTCCGAGCACACGGCGGACAAGGGGCCGGCTCACGCGCGATTCAGTGCGGGCCGACCGGGCCTTGGTCAGAGCCCGAGCATCTTGGCGACGATCTGCATCATCACCTCGTCGGCGCCGCCGCCGATCGAGGCCAAGCGCGAGTCGACGAAGGCGCGCCCGGCGGGGTTCTCCTTCATGTAGCCCGCCCCGCCGTGCAGTTGCAGGCACAGGTCGGCCACCCGCTGGGAAACCTCGACGCAGAACAGCTTGGCGAGCGAGATCTCCATCGTTGCGTCCTCGCCGCGGTTGCGCTTGCGCACGCACGCGTAGGCAAGTTCGCGCGAGGCGTTGATGCGCGCCAGCATGTCGACGAAGCGGAACTGGTTGACCTGGAACTTCGTCAGCGGTCTCCCGAACACGTTGCGCTCGCGGCAGTACTCCATCGTTCGGTGCCACAGGTGCCGCGCCCCCCCGTGCGCGCTGAGCGCCGCGATCAGTCGCTCGTCCTGGAACTGAACCATCTGTTGCTGGAAACCACGGCCGATCTCGCCGATCGTGTATGCCACCGGCACCCGCACGTCCTCGAGGTACACGGCGCCGGTGTCCGAGCCCCAGTTGCCGATCTTGTCGAGCAGGGTGTAGGAAACCCCCGGCCGATCCGTCGGCACGATGATCAGGCTGAAGCCGCCGTAGCCGGCGTCCGGATCGCTCTTCGCAAGCAGACACATGAAGTCGGCGTGCGAGATGTTCGTGATGTACATCTTGCTGCCGTTGATCACCCAGTCGTCGCCGTCGCGGACCGCCCGGGTCTTGATCGCCGCAACGTCCGAACCGGCATGCGGCTCGGTGACGGCGATGGCGCCGACCATTTCTCCCTTGATGGCCGGCACGAGGAACTCCTGCTTGAGCTCCTCCGAACCGAAATGGGCCAGGGCCGGGGTGGCCATGTCCGTGTGATCGATGATGCCGAGGGCGACACCGGCGTTGTCGCAGCAGGCCAGCTCCTCGGCGAGAATCGCCGAGAAGCTCCAGTCGAGCCCGCCACCGCCGTAGGCCGGGTCGTAGCGGATGCCGAGCATCCCGAGCTCTCCCATCTTCGGGTACAGGGTCTTGTCGATGTGGCCGAGCTCGTCGAACTCGCGCGCCCGCGGCACCAGCTCCTCCTGAACGAAGCGGCGCACCGCCTGGCGGAACATCCGGTGTTCGTCGGTAGAAAACAGCTCGTGGTCGGCAAACAGTTCCTCACTCATGAGCAGAGAAGTACGCTGCCGGCCGCGGTCATGCAACGGAGGGCGGACGCAGCGTGAGGAGGCCCGCCGGCGGGGACCAGGCCGGCGGGCCTCGGGGTGCCGGCGGCTCGGGAGCGGCCGCCGGCGTCGTGCGGGTGCTCGAGCGGCGCCCGCTACCCGACCGGTGCTCCACGCATCCACCGCCGCCCCGGCCGCGGACTGCAGCACACCGAATCGAGGCTTTGCTCTGCCGCCTGGAGCCGAGTCCCGCCGGACCCGGATCGACGATCCGTTCCGCCAGGGGTCGTCTGCATGTGCTGCAAGCGGCAATCCATGGTGTCCTCCGTTGACTGGTCGGGTTCAGCGAACGACGGTCTGAGGCGTGTAGTCCGCCACCGCCGCGTACGCAGCACTCCCCGCCCCCGCCGGGGACGACGGAGCGTGGATGCCGCCGACCGTCCCGAGGCGGAAGTCCGGGTACGCGTGCATGCCGTGCTCGCCCGTATCGAGGCCCTCGAGCTCTTCCTCGGGGCTCACGCGCAGCCCCATCACCGCCCGGACACCTGCGAACAGCAACAACGCGGAGGCAAAGCTGGCGGCGCCGTACGCACCGACACCGATGAGCTGCTTGAGCAATTGCTCGGGGCCGGCCATCGCGCCGAAGAGCCCGACGGCGAGCGTGCCCCAGATGCCGCACACGAGGTGAACCGAGATCGCTCCGACCGGATCGTCGATCTTGACGCGATCGATCAGGATGACCGCGTACACCACGATCACGCCGGCGATCAGGCCGATGGCGATCGACGATCCCATCGCCATCTGGTCCGCGCCGGCCGTGATTCCCACCAACCCCGCAAGAATCCCATTGAGCGTCATCGACAGGTCGGGTTTCTTGGCGATCATCCACGAGGTCGCCATCGCACCGATGCAGCCGGCCGCTGCGGCCAGCGACGTCGTGACGAGCGTGAGAGAGACGGCACCGGGGTCGGCGCTCAGCACCGAGCCGCCGTTGAAACCGAACCACCCGAGCCACAGAAGAAACACACCAATGGTCGCCAGTGGCAGGCTGTGGCCGGGAATCGGCACCATGCGGCCGTCCTTGGTGTACTTGCCCAAGCGCGGCCCGAGCATCCAGGCCCCGGCCAGCGCTCCCCAGCCACCGACCGAATGCACGAGCGTCGAACCGGCAAAGTCGTAGAAACCAAGCTCGTCGAGCCAGCCTCCGCCCCACTTCCACGAACCCACCCACGGGTACACGAGTGCTACGAACAGCGTCGCGAACACCATGAACGGGGCGAGCTTGACGCGCTCGGCAACGGCGCCGGAAACGATCGTCGCCGCGGTTGCCGCAAACATTGCCTGGAACAGAAAGTCCGTCCAGTAGGTGTACCCCGGGTTGTAGGCCGAGGTCAGGCCGTCAGCGCCGGTGCCGATTCCGAAACCGGCAAAGCCGAGGAACCCGTTGAACTCGCCCGGATACATCAGGTTGAAGCCCACGATGGCGTACGTGAGGATCCCCGCCGAGACGATGAACGTGTTCTTGAACAGGATGTTCGTCGTGTTCTTGGCGCGTGTCAGTCCCGACTCGAGCGTGGCAAAGCCCAAGTGCATGATGAACACGAGTCCCGCCGCGATCATCATCCACAGGTTGCTCACCGTGAACATTTCCGCCGACACGGGGGCGCCGGAGGCAATCGCCGCAGAGGCCCCGAGCACGCCCACTAGGCAGGCGGCGGCAAGCGAGAGGGCAAACGTGCGGCTTCTCGTAGGTCGTGTCATTTTACCGTGGTCCTCCTTGATTCATAAGCTAGACAGTTATGTCGCAGCAAAGTGATAAGCATACAGCGTGCCATTGAGATTCCGGCGAAACGCGGGATTTTCCCTTCAAGTTGTGAGTTTCTGGTCAAAGTACGTGCAAACCGGACGGCCAGTGCTCAATAATTAGGCAGTCTTGTATTCCAATGTTGCCTCATTCTCTTTATCAGGATAATAA
>CAZQYE010000257.1:1063-3563 GCA_964597375.1 uncultured Myxococcales bacterium | reverse complement strand
ATCTTGGCGGCATCTTGGTCACCAAAGACCAGCGCTTGCGCCGCTGTCGCCACGTGCAAACGCTTTGGTAAACGTGGCGTCCTCTGTCCTAGCCGTCTCTTCAACTCACGACCGACTCTCTTGAACGACCTGGACGACCTCTCGTCCGAGCGCACCATTCCGTATCGGCAGCCCCTCCACTCGCTCTCAGCCGATCGGGTAGCCGTCTGCGGCGACGACGGCGGCCGCGAGCCGGCGCTGAGCCTCGATGACCTTGCATGGCCAATCCATGCGCAGGCTATCGATGGCCCCGAGATGGCTGTCGAGTGACGCCTCGTCGCAGATGTCCATCAACACGTGGCGCGCGGTGTGCACCACAAACCCGTAGGCTCGTGGAACGTGGGAAATGACCATGTCGCGAGCAATCTGCTTGCGGCCCTCGTCGCTTCCAGCGAAAATCTGACGCGCACGCTGCACGACCGAGTCGATCTCGTAGACACGCGCAATCATGTCGGCGACGGCTCCCAACACCTCTTGTTCTTCCGCCAGCTTTGCCTGGTAGGTTTCCGCCATGACCGCCAGAATGTAAATGGTGATCCACTTGCAGAACTCGGCAACCTGGACTTCCGTCGCAAGTTCCCCGTCCGCCCGGCCCGGAACGTTTCCTTGCTCGAGCCGCCTGCGAACATCTACCGAATGTTCGATCAGCGGGATCTCGCCTTTCAGGGCGCGCCTGAGAATCGTCGCCGGCACGATGAGGCGGTTGATCTCATTCGTGCCTTCGAAGATCCGGTTGATCCGAGAATCGCGCAGCAGGCGGGGCGCATCGTATTCCTCGATGAAACCGTAACCGCCGTGAATCTGTACCGTCTCGTCGGCGCAGTAGTCGAGCGCCTCAGAACCGAACACCTTGATGATCGACGCCTCGACGCTGAACTCTTCGATCGCGGCCACCTGCCCCGCGTCGTCGCTCGCCCGCGCCATGTCCTCATCGACGAGCCCGGTCGTCCGGTATCCCATCGATTCGCCGACGAAGATGCGGGTGGCCATTTCGGCGAGCTTGTTCGCCACCAGGCCGAACGAAGCGATCGGCTTGCCGAACTGCTCGCGCTCCTTCGCATACCGGGTGGCGAGCTCGAGAGCGTATTTGCAAGCTCCAATCGTGCCAACACCGAGCTTGATGCGGCCGACGTTCAGAATGTTGAACGCAATGCGGTGCCCCTTGCCGATCTCCCCGAGGACATTGGCCGCCGGAACGGTGGCGTCTTCGAACGTGAGGGAGCACGTCGAGGATCCGCGGATCCCCATCTTGTGCTCCTCGGGACCGACGCTCAGGCCGGGAGTGGTTCGATCGACGATGAATGCGGTGAACTGTTCGCCGTCGACCTTGGCAAAAACCGTGAACACATCGGCAAAGCCGGCGTTGGTGATGAACTGCTTCGTTCCGTTCAAGATCCAGTGTTGTTTGTCCGGAGAGAGAACGGCACGCGTCTTTGCCGCGAGTGCGTCGGAACCAGACGTTGCCTCGGTCAGCGCATATGCCGCTAGTCGCTTTCCCGACGCAAGGTCGGGCAGGTATGCCGCCTTCTGTTCGGGCGTCCCGAAGTAGACGATCGGCATCGTACCGATGCCCGTGTGCGCGCCGAGGGAGACAGAAAAGGATCCCACCCGCGAGAACTGTTCGGCCAACAGCATCGAGGTCGTCTTGTCGAGGCCCAACCCGCCGTACCCTTCGGGAACGTCGACCATCAACAACCCGAGGTCGCCCGCCTTGCGCAGGAGTTCGGGCATCAGACCGGGCGTCTTCGCCTCGATCTCGGCAAGCTTCGGTAGGATCTCCTTTTCGGAAAAATCGCGACCGGCTTGGGCGAGCGCCCGCTGCTCGTCACTGAAAGCCTCGGGGGCCATCACCTCGCAAGTTCCGACCGGCATCCACAGGAAGCCCGCACCGACTGTACTCATCGTTTCTTCGTTCATCAGAACTCCTCCGGGTGCCCCGATCGATCTCTACCCGGCCGCTAGCATGCTGCGCCCGGCCGCAGCGCCGTTCAATCGTGGGCGTGCAGGCGCGCCGTCTGAGCGGTGACCGGGCGTTCGAGTCCGCCCTGTCCGAGCCAACATCGTGCTTCGGCCACGCTGCGTTCGATCAGCTCATCGGCATGGGAGAAATCGATCGGCGTGGTAGTGAGCGGACACAATGCAGGGGCAACGTGGACAGAGCACCGTGAACTGTAACGCTCGATGTCGACAGCGAGCTGGCGCGCGATCAGTAGACTGATTCCGTGCAGCGCCATTCCGAGCGGGTCCGGCGGGGGTACCTCGAGGCGGCATGCAAAGCCGGTCGGAATGACGATGACCTTCGTGGCGCCGAGGCCGCATGCAACGGAGATCGGCGTGTTGTTGGCAATCCCGCCGTCGGCCAGGTAACGACCGCCGATCTTGACCGGTGGAAACAAGCCGGGAATCGACGCGCTCGCTAGCAGTGCGTCGGCGGCGTTGCCCGACGAAAGCACGAGCTCGT
>CAZQYE010000257.1:0-1053 GCA_964597375.1 uncultured Myxococcales bacterium | reverse complement strand
CTCTTCGAGATTCTCGTACGGCAGGTTCCGCTCGATGAGCGAGCGCAGGCGTCGTGGATCGAGCAGGTGGTTGCGCGCCGAAAGAAGGCCGAGAACACCTCCGAACATAGACAGCGGAAACACCCGACGTCGCGAGAGGCCGCGCCAGATCCGCGCCAGATCTTCGATCCCCGACGCATCGGGCCAGCCGGCGAAGTATCCAGCGTTGATCGCGCCGACCGAGGCCCCAACGAGGAAGTCGGGGCACACGCCGACCTCGAGCAGGGCGGCAAGCGTTCCCACCTCGACCGCGCCAAGACTACCGCCACCGGCAAGTACGAATGCCGTTCGCTCGCCAGTCGCTTCACCACGGTTCATGCGCAGCCTAGATCGCAACCGCCTCGTTACCGAAGCGCACAAAGCCCGCGGGTGACGCACAAGCCCCGGTTGATGTCGCTGATGCTCACGATCCCGACCAGCCGATCGTCTTCGACCACCGGAATGCGGCGCAGGTTCTTCAGCCCCATCAAGGATGCGGCCTTCAAGATCGGATCGTCCGGGCTAACCGTCAGCGGATTGCGGGTCATCAAGTCGGCTGCGCGCTTGTTGAGTACGTCTGGATATCCGTCTTCCATCGCCACGAAGTCGCGACTATGCACGTTGTCGTGGATGTAGTCTCCGTAGTTCGGATACAGCGGCAGCAGGATGTCGCGCAGCGCGATGACCCCGAGCAAGTGATCCATATCATCGACCACGGGAATGATCCCACAGTTGCGATTGACCATTTTGAGCACGACGGACTGGATCAAATCCGACTCCCGCGCCGTCACCAATCCCGTTGTCATCGTTTCACGTACCAGCATGCGTTCACCTCGTCTGCGATTGCTAGTACGCCGGGTGGGGACGGAAGTTTCGGCCGGCCCGAACCCGGGGCTTGCGTCGGCTCGCAAAACTACGGACGCTGATGGGCCGCTCGAGCGATGCAGACATCGACCGGACAGACGCTGCCCCTGCGTGGCCTTCGCGTCGTCGATCTCTCGACCGAGATCGCCGGGGCCTACTGCACGAAAATGC
>CAZQYE010000256.1:0-3565 GCA_964597375.1 uncultured Myxococcales bacterium | reverse complement strand
GTGTCGGTGGTGCGTGCCACGGTCATGAGCATCGCGGCGCTCGTCGTATTGTGGCACGGGGGGTCGGGACGCCCCTGGCGATCGCTGGCAGCGGCGGCGATCCTGGTCGCCGTGGCAAAGCCGGGCGTCGTGGTCGAGGCGGGCTTTCAGCTCTCGTTTGCGGCGACGTCGGTTCTGCTGGCCCTGCTCGATGGACGGACCGGGCACGCGGTTCGGGGTAAAGTGGCCCAGGCAATCACGGTTTGCTTTTATTGTTCGCTAGTTACGTGGCCAATTGTCGCGCATCACTTTTACCGTGTCCCAGTCTGGAGTCCGGCCGTCAATTTCGTTGCTGCCGTGCCGGCGGCGCTGATGATCGCGCTCGGACTGGTGGGGGCCGCACTGCTGCCCCTCTCCGGTTCTCTCTCTTCGCTCCTGCTCGCCTCGGCTGCTGCGGTGGGGGACGCGGTGGTCTGGCTGGCGCAGCGGGTCTGCGAGTTGCCCGGCGCTCCACTGGCCGTGGTCGACCCGGGGGCGCCCCTTTGCTGGCTGCTCGTTGGCTTGGTGTTGATCGTGGCACGGAAACCGCCGCGGTGGCGTTTGCTCGTTGCCGCCGGGGCGGTCGGCGCAGTCCTACTGGGCTCGCACGCGGCGTGGATGAGGTGGCGCAGTGACCGGCTCGACGCTGTGTTCTTGTCCGTCGGCCACGGCGACGCGTCGATCGTTCGATTGCCCGGAGGGCGGGTGGCCGTCATCGACGGAGGCGGCCGCGGGCGAGGCCGTTTGGTCGTCGGACCGATGCTCCGGCGGATGCGGATCGCGCGCATCGATTACCTGATCGTATCGCACGTGCAGTCGGACCACTGGCCGGGAGCCCTCGAACTCGCGCGCGAGTTTGGAGTCGGCGAACTCTGGTACAGCGGCGGCGCCTGCTCGAATGCGGACTTCCGAGAGGCACTGGCGCGGTTGCGCGAGAGCGGCACCAGAATCGTCGACGCCGGCAGTGGCGATCCCATCGTCCGGTCGGGTTTGCAAGGATGGCTCTTGCGCGTTCTTTGGCCGCCGGGCGGATCGGGGTCTTGCGACGACAACGACCGGTCCCTCGTCGTCGAGGCTTCTTTTGCCGGAACACGCATCCTGTGGACCGGAGACATCGAGGAGACGGCGGAGCACCGGCTTGCCAGACGAGTGGCCCGCGCCGACATCCTCAAGGTCGCACACCACGGCAGCCATACGTCCTCGAGCGCCGCGTTCCTAGCTGCGGTAGCGCCTAGCTATGCGGTCGTCTCGGTCTCAAAGTACAATCGCTTTGGACTGCCGGACGAAAAGGTCCTCGCCCGGCTTCGTCAGGCTGGGGCGCGGATTCTGCGAACCGACCGGGACGGGGCGATCACGGCCGCCGTCACCGCTGCAGGTCCGTCGGTAAATCCTGCAAAGCGCCTTTGACTATTTGGCGGTTACGTCGGAACATGCGCCGAACTCGGCCTGTTTCGCGCCGTTTTTCGATTCATGACCATTCCGTCCGTCAAAGGCTTTCGCGACGTGCTGCCCGCTGACGCCGCTCGCAGGCGCCTGCTGCTCGACGCGGCGGTTCGCGTTCTCGAACAGTACGGGTACCAGCCGCTCGAAGTACCTCTGCTCGAACGCGGGGAACTCTTTCAGCGCTCCGTGGGCGCGACGACCGATATCGTGGAAAAGGAAATGTACTCCTTCGAGGACCGGGACGGGACGCTCGTCGCGCTGCGGCCCGAAGGAACGGCCTCCGTCGTCCGTGCCTACGTCGAAGCGGGACTGGCCCGTTCGATGCCGGTGGCCAAGTTCTACTACCACGGCCCGATGTTTCGGCGCGAGCGGCCGCAGAAGGGGAGGTTGCGCCAGTTCACGCAGATCGGCGCGGAGCTGTTCGGCCGGGCCGATCCCGAAGCGGATGCCGAGACGCTGTGTCTGGTGGCCGACCTGTGCGAGGCCGCGGGCCTAGCCGGAGCCAGAATTCGGGTGAATTCGCTGGGGGACGAGGTATGCCGGCCGAAATACCGCGAGAGTCTGGTCGCGTTCGGCAGGGCGAGAATCGAGCGGCTGTGTCGCGATTGCCGGGAGCGCCTCGAGCGCAATCCGCTACGACTGCTCGACTGCAAGGCGGAGCAATGCAGGGAGGCGACCGCCGACGCGCCGGTGATGATCGATTACCTGTGCGGTGATTGCAGGCACCACCACGACCGCGTCCTCGAACTGGTCGCCGCGCAGGGGGTGGAGCTGGAAATCGAGCCGCGAATGGTGCGGGGCCTCGACTATTACTGCCGGACGGCGTTCGAGGTGTCGGCGGCGGGACTCGGAGCTCAGGATGCCGTCGGCGGTGGCGGTCGCTACGATGGTCTGGTCGAGCAGCTTGGCGGGCCGAGTGTCCCGGGCATAGGATTCGCGTTCGGACTCGAACGGATGGAGCTGGCGGCCGAGATTGCGGAGACGCCGCCGGCGACGCGACTGTTCGTGGCGCCGATCGGAGAAGCGGCGGCCGGCGCGGCGCTCTCGCTTGCGCGGCGCTTGCGGCGCGCCGGCGTCGGTGTCGAACTGGGCTCTTCGGCGAAGCGCCTCAAGGCCCACTTGAAGCGGGCCGCGAGGGATGGCATTCGCCACCTCGTCATCGTCGGCGACGACGAACTCGCCAGCGGGGTGGCGACGGTTCGCGATCTCGAAGTCGGGCGAGACATGCCGGGATGCTTTCGGCTCGATGCGCCCGCAGCCGAGATCCTGGCGGCACTCGAAAGGAAGGGTGAAAGCGCGTGAAGCGTAGCTGCTACTGCGGAGAACCGCGCGAGGACGCGTGCGGCCGGCGCCTGGTCCTTTGTGGCTGGGTGGACACGCGGCGCGACCACGGCGGTGTGATTTTCGTCGATTTGCGGGACCGGACTGGGATCGTCCAGGTCGTCTTCAATCCCCAGGACAGCGGCGACGCGCACGAACTCGCGGGGGAGCTTCGCAACGAGTACGTGGTCGAGGTCGAGGGCGTCTTGCGGCTGCGTACCGAGGACACGATCAACCCGAATCTGCCCACCGGACGCGTCGAGTTGCTGGCCGATCGTCTCGAGATTCTCAACGCCGCCAAACCTTCTCCGTTCGCCATCGAGGATGAGGCGCAGATCACGGAAAACGTGCGTCTCAAGTACCGCTATCTCGATCTCAGGCGGCCTTGCATGCAGCGCGCCCTGGCGGTGCGCCACCAAGTGTGCCGTACGACGAGGGAGTACTTGGGAGACCTCGGCTTCTTGGAAGTGGAGACGCCGATGCTTACCCGCAGTACCCCGGAGGGCGCCCGTGACTACTTGGTTCCCAGCCGCGTCAATCCAGGAAGGTTTTTTGCCCTGCCGCAGTCGCCGCAGTTGTTCAAGCAGCTTCTCATGGTCGGCGGGGTCGATCGCTATTTTCAAATCGCGCGCTGCTTTCGAGACGAGGACCTGCGTGCCGACCGCCAGCCGGAGTTTACTCAGATCGATCTCGAGATGTCGTTTGCCGGGGCGGACGACGTGATGGACACGGTCGAGGGGCTTCTGCGCCGCGTGTTTGCGAAGGCGACCGGGGGTGATTTCTC
>CAZQYE010000255.1:0-3577 GCA_964597375.1 uncultured Myxococcales bacterium | reverse complement strand
AGGACACGCGCGAAGGCCGCGACGCAATCTATGCTGCGATGAGCGCCGACGGGGGTCTGACGTGGTCGGCCGACGTCAAGGTCAGCGACAACGCTCCAGGCTCGACGACCGAACTACTGCCTTCGATGGCGTTCCATCGGGATCCGAAGACCGGCGTCGCGACGCTGTACGTTGCGTGGCAGGAA
The DNA here is from genome assembly GCA_964597375.1 of uncultured Myxococcales bacterium. Lineage (GTDB taxonomy): Bacteria > Desulfobacterota > Binatia > UBA1149 > SPBQ01 > CAZQYE01. Next base: position 3,392 of record CAZQYE010000255.1, on the reverse strand, counting down.
TTGGCGGCCAATGGAGTCGGTAGTGCGCGCGTGCAGTTGGCGCGCTTCGACGACCAGCTGACCAAAATCGGTGGCGATGTGCGCGTCGACGACGCCGATGGAGTCGGAAAGTGGTCTCCGCTGGTCACGACGGTGCGGCGCAAAGGCGTGCCGCTGGTCGTGTGGGTCGACGAGCGTGATGTGGGGCCGGAGGGGTCGGTGTTCGAGCACTTGCGGGTGGCGCGCTCGCGCGGGCGGCTGGGTTCCGACGGGCGGCCGCAGCCGGCGTTTCGGCCGTCTCGGCTCGTCGTACGCAAGAAGGAGCTCGATCCACTCGCCGTCGGACTCGCCAACGAGTGGGCTCCGGCGCTGGTGCGGGCGGACCGCCGGCTCGCGTTGGTATGGCTCGACTACCGGGACTACAACTGGGACGTCTACGCAGGTGTGAGCGGGCGGTCGGGCCTGCGCTTCAAGCCGCGCACCGGGCTCAGGCTCGACGACTCGCAGGAGTTCGAGCGCCTCAACAGCCACCCGGCGGTTGCCTACGACGACGGCTCCGGCACGCTCATCGCCGTTTGGTCGGACCAGCGCGAGCGCCATCCCGATACGGACATTTTCGGGGCTACGAGCACGGACCGCGGTCGGCACTGGAGTGCGCCGGTACGGATCGATTCTTCCGATGCCGGCTTCGATCCGGACCACGACGTTGCTTCCAACCAGTGGCAGCCGTCGGTGGCGGCCGGAGGCGGGAAGGTGTGTGTCGTCTGGCAGGACGACCGCCTCGGGGACAACGACGTGTTTGCCGCGCTGAGCCAGGATGGCGGCGCGAGCTTTGCGGCGGACGAACGGGTCGATGACTCGGGAGACGGGGCCTCGGGACAGTATTCCCCCGCTGCGGCGGTGGCCGGGGGCCGTTGTCATGTCGTCTGGGTCGACAACCGCAGCGGTGATAGCGACATTCGCTTCGCTTCTCGTGCCTTCTGACAGCGGGCGCGCGACACGGCTTCGGGCGCCCGCTATCATTCGAGCTGGAATCGGACAGCGTCGTTGATCGAAAAGATTCACGCATACCTCGAAGCTCGACCGGAAGGGGCCGAGGCGGAAGAGCTGCTCTCCCTGGTGTTCCCCGATGGAGGGGACGACACGGCGTTCGGGTCGATGTTTCTGCGCCGCCTGCTCGCGACGGACCCGCGATTCCTCGAGGACGGCGGCCGCTGGTACCTGAGGCAGGACAGCCTGCTGGACCGGTCGGTGGACGATGCCCCGCTGGTAGTCGTCGATCTCGAAACGACGGGCCAGCGCCAGGATCAGGGGGGAATCACCGAAATCGGTGCGGTGCGTCTGCAGGGACGCCGCGAAGTCGGCCGTTTCGAGACACTGGTCGATCCCGGCCGCCCGATTCCGCCGTACGTCGTCCGCCTTACGGGAATTTCCGATTCGATGGTCGCGGGCGCACCACGGATCGAAGAAGTCCTGCCGGCTTTTCTCGAGTTCGCCGAGGGCGCCGTGCTGGTGGCACACAACGCGGCGTTCGACGTCGCGCTTTTGGACCGGGAGTCACGGCGAATACTCGGCCGGCCACTCGGCGCGCCGTCGCTGTGCACGCTCAAGCTGGCCCGGCGCTTGATGCCGGAGCTGTCGCGGGCTTCCCTCGACGCGCTGGCGTCGCATTTTACCCTGGCGAAGGCCTCCCGGCACCGTGCTCTCGCCGATGCCGAGCTGACGGTCGCCGTCCTGTTCCGGATGTGGGCACTGGCGTTCGAGCGGGGCGTGCGCACGATCGGCGATCTGCTGGCCGTCCAGCATGACATCGACGCGAGTCAGCCGAGTGCCATGCACATCCGGCGACGTTCGTTGGAGAAGCTGCCGGAGGGCCGGGGGGTGTACCGGCTGCTCGACGGTCACGGGTCCACGTTGTTCGTTTCCAAGGCCCGGAACGTGCGGTCGGAGGTTCTTGGTTACTTCCTCGATGGAGACCACCTCAGTGCGCGCCAGCGGCGGATGGTCGCATCGGTTCACGACGTCGACTTTGCGCCGTGCCACAGCGAGGTGGAAGCGGCGATCGTCGAGGCGGAGCAGATTCGGCGCTGGCGGCCCGAGTACAACCGCGGCGACCGCCATTTGCCGCGCGGTCACTTCATCAAGGTCTCGGTCCGCCGGCCGTGGCCGCGTGTGTCGGTGGCGGGCAAGATTTCCTCCGACGGTGCGCTGTACGTCGGGCCGCTGCGCGGGCGTGCGTTCGTCGACGATGCCGCCGCGCTGCTGGCGCGTTTGTACGGACTGCGCACGTGTCCGGGGCGTCTCGAGCCGTCCGAATCGTTCGATCCGTGCTGGCTTGCCGAACCGGGGTGGTGTTCGAGCCCGTGCAACGGATCCATCGACGCCGGCGCGTATGCCAAGCGGGTGGCCGACCTCGAGAAGGCCCTCGCGGTGGGTGGGGGGCCCCTCAAACAGGCCATCGACCGGGCTTCGGCGGGCGAAGGAGCCCAGCGGAATCGCGATTCGGCCGTGCTCGGCAGGCTGCTGAAACTCCACCGCAAACGCCACTGGCTGGTCAACCGCCACTACTACGTGGCTGCCGTGGAGGCTGCCGGCGGCGGTCTTCTGGTCGCCGCCGTGATCGCCGGGTTCTGCCGGGCGCTTCTGCGACCGGCAACCGCCGAAGAGCTTCGCTCGGATCTGGCGGGATTGGCCGAGCGCAGGCGGCGCCGCACGACGGGCCGCAGCGGCGCCATGCTCGCCGACGTGAGCACCATTCTCGCCTACTGGACGCGTACGCCGGCGGCGCACGAGGAAGGAGTCGTCATCGATCTGGACCCGAAGGCGCTCGACGAGTCCCTCGCCGCCGCCGCCGAGGAACTTGCGCCGTTGCTGCCCGAGTAGGCGCTGAGCGGCCCCGCAGCGTCGTGGGCAGGGCTGCATTGAAACCGGCGTGTTCCGGGAACATAGTAGCCTGTTATTCCCGTGACCAAGCCTCAGTCGGATGCATCGGTCTCCGCGCCCCGGCAGCCACTGGAGTGGTGGTGGCGCATGGTGTCGGAGAGCAATTCATGGGTCGTCGCTGCGGCGGTTCTGATCGGCGCGTGCACGGCGCTCGCGAACGTTGCGTTTCACTGGGCGATCGATCGCGCCCACGATTTTTTCTGGTACGACGTCGGTTCCTACGTCGGACTGAGCGGCTTGCCGCGATACGATGTCTTCGAAGTGGGGCTCAGCGGACTTCCCCCCGGGTGGTGGCGGATCCCGCTGATTCCCGTCCTCGGGATGCTCCTGATCATCGTCCTCGATCGCTGGTTTCCCGGCGAGATCAAGGGATACGGTCTGCCCCGGTTTCTGGAGATCGTGAATATCAGGGGCGGTTATCTAAGGCGCCGGTGGATCACGCTGAAGACACTGTCCACTGCGATCACGCT
>CAZQYE010000254.1:0-3635 GCA_964597375.1 uncultured Myxococcales bacterium | reverse complement strand
GCGCTGTCGCTGCTCGTGCTTTGTTCGCCCGCTCGCGGTTTCGATCCGCAAAGCGTTCCCATTCCCAATGTCGAGGGGGTCTGGGTGGGAAGCATCCCCGCGCACCCCTGGGCGGGGATGCCGATGCCCGCGATTACCTTCACACTGACACTGACGAACCCGCGTGAACCGGTGATCTCGGGACAAAGCGGGGGCACCGTCGTCGAGATGCGCACGGAGTACGATGCGGTTGTCGTGGTCCAGGGGTTTTTCACCAACGGTTACCTCGGCTGGGGCACACCGACCGACAAGCCACTCAAGATCTTCCGCTGCACGCGCACTTTTGTCGGTGGCGCGGCGCGGCCCCGCGCCTCGCTCACTACGTATCTTGCCGGGAGCAAACGTGGTTCGGCCTCGCTATCCATGACCGGATCTGGGATCGACCCGGCGACGCGTTGGGGCGACCGGGGACGGGTATCTCTCACCTCGACGAGCGCCGTCGTCACACGCGTCGAAGATTTCATGGACGGTCAGGTGCGATTGGATTTCGATGCCCCGAATCCGAACCAGCCGGTTCTCAATTGGGATGTGCCGGCGTGTCTGCCCGCCGACTGGGGAACGTACACCATTGGTCCCTCCGGCGCCGGGGATCTGCGGCGGAACATCAGGTTTCGTCGTGTGGCTCGCGGCAGTGACCTCGAGGGCAAGGGGAAGATTTCCGGGATCGTGCGTTCGACCGTTCCAACCTTGACCGCCACTCCGCGCGAGGTCCATCGCGCGACGATTTCGCTCTACCGCCACAAGACGGGGGCGATTCGTCCCAGACGCGGTTTCGAGACGGAGAGCGAATACGAGGCCTTCGTCAAGGCCCACGAACGCGAACTCGTCCAGGAGATCACCATCAAACCCAGCAGCGACGGCACGTACCCGCTGGGCGGTCCCGGGGCCTTCGAGTTCGACGACGTTCCGCTCCTGCAGGCGTTTCGCCGTGGGGGCCAAATGCTCAGCTACTACACGATCGAGGTCACGAACGCGCAGACCGATGAGCAGCGACTCGATGGGAACGGCGACCCGATTCCGGGGGTCACCGATTCGCTCTATTTCGCGCCGGGGTTCACGACGAACGTGCTTCCCGACGCGGGTTCGGTCGAGGTGCTGGTCTCGCCGCTCGCCGGGGTGGGCGGCAAGCGTGCGATGATCGACTCGCTCTCGAAAATCTGTCCTACGGACTACAAGCCCGTCGAAGATCAGGCGACCGCATACCTCGACCAGATCGACGGCGGCGCACTCACGCTGACTCCCGAGCGCGACGAAGGGATCCGCCGTTCGATCTGGGCCGAACGGGCCGTGCACTCGGGTGCCCTTTTTACGGATCAGCTTCTCGAGAGCGCGCTTGCCGGACTAGGAACGTTGCTCGCCGACGTCTTTGACGACCTAACGAACTTCGAGGGCGGACGGCTGACGCGCGCGAAAATACGGAAGAAGCGGATCGATGATGCCGGCGGCATTCCTCCGGGGATCCCGCCGGGACAGCCGATTCCACCGAAGCGCCTGGAACTCGCCGCCGACGACGCGCGACTGGTCCAGACTAGTGAGCTGGGCGGCCAAGCGACCGCACTACTCAAGGCGGTGAAGCCGCTGGCGTTCTACGCACTGAAGAGCGCCGGCGTCGCCGATGCCGATGCACTCGGTATCGCCGACAACCTGGCGTTCGTTGCGGTTTCGTTGGGCTCGGGGATCAAGAATGGGTCGCTCCAAGGGCTTCTCAAACCGGCCATCAAGAAGTTGATCGAAAAGGTCGTTGGTGACTCCAAACCGCTGTTTCTCGACGCCTACTGTGCTGACACCAGCGACGAGCTGCAAAGCTCGGTAACCGACATGCAGAGCTGGGCGGTAGCCGACGACGATGTGTACCGCCTGGACCGCCAGGACGTCGTTACGGCCATCACCGAGCTTAATGCCGAGGCTTCCGGCGTGCTCGCCAACAGCCAAGTGGCGGTGGAACTGGCCGGAGGCCTCGACGCCGTCCAAGACGGTGCGGCATTCATCGGCAACTTCGTCAAATGGGTCGCGGTCGTCGAAAAGGGCGTGATGGCGACGAAATACTTGATGAACCTTCGCGGGGCGATCGAACCGATGGCCGAAGTCTACGGGCGTTTGCCGGTTGCCGTCGGTGTCGGAGTCGCCGAAGCCTTCGGCAAGACTGCTCCGGCCCTGACCGCTTCCTCGATGGTTGCATCGGCTGCGTGGCCGGCAACGCTTGCCGTGCCGGACGACGCGGCGTACTCGGCGGCGCTTACGGCGCTGGCCGTGGCGCTGGAAGGCGATGACTTCGAGGCTGTCCTGGCTGCGGCGGCAGGCGAGCAGCCGCAGAGCCTGCTCCAGGCGCGGGCCGCGTGGAACCGTGAGGTGGAGCGCTTTCTGTTTCAAGGATCGGCGATTCTCCCGGCGGCCGGCGCTTCGGGTTCCACGGCCCAGATGCAACTCATCAACGCTTCGAACGAGCGGCAGGACTTGCGTTTGGCCGAAGCGCGCATGTGGTCGGCGCTGAGTGACCTCGTCGTCGATGCCTTCAGCAACGGTTTTCGCGACGCCAACGATCCGCTTTACCTCGCTGCGCGCAATGGGGTGCTCGTAGCGATCGACACGGTCGAGCGCCGGCTTTCAGCTCTGAACCAGCAGCTTGCAACGCTTTCGAGCGTGGCCGGTTCGGTTCAAGTGATCCCGGCGGTGGCGGTCGAAGTCGAATCCTTGACGTCCGACGCGACGGGCGAAGAGAAAGTAAGCGCGACCGGCGAGACGTTCACCCTGTCCGCGCGCGTGGCGAACTTGTCTTCGGCAGCGCTGACGGGACTGAGCGCGATTGTGACGCCGCAGTCGGCCGACGGGTCTCTGGTCGTGGTCGGGGCGAGCGAGGTCGCAGTGGGATCGGGGCAGCTGGCGGCCAACGACGGCGTGGTCGGCTCGGGTGCCGACGAGGCGGTGGTCCAGTGGACGCTTCGTTACGACGGGGATCTAACGAGCGGCGTCATGCTGGCCAGCGTCGATCTGCTCGAAAACGGCGCCGAGCCGGCTGGTTTCGTTGCCCGTGGCGGCGAAGCGTTCCTTCCGATCGACCCGGCCGCAGCCGACGGTGATCTCGACTTGATGCCCGATGCATACGAGACGGCCAACGGGCTCGATCCTGCGGTGGACGATCGCGCAGGCGACGCCGACGGAGATGGCCTGACGAACTTTACCGAGTACCTCGAGCAGACGGCTCCAAACGACAGCGATACCGACGGCGACGGGCTCCTCGACGGGGAGGAGCTCAGCGCCGGCGCCGACGGCTTCATTACCGATCCGCTCGAGCCGGACAGCGACGGCGACTCGGTGCTCGATGGCGCCGACGGCGCGCCGCTCGACGCGTCGACTACGAGTGCGCCTGCGAGCGTGGACGAGCCGGCGGTTGCCGTCGACAAGACGAGGATCGCCGTTTCGGCGGATCAACCGGCGGCGATCGTTCAAGTTTCGAACGCGGGATCGGGCTCGCTCCTGTGGACGGCCGTTTCGGACAATCCCAACCTCGTGCAGGTCTCTCCCCAGGCTCCCGACAGAACGTCCTCGGGAACACTGCTCGTATCCTTTGCGCCGGGATTCGTTCAGCCGGCGAGCGG
>CAZQYE010000253.1:0-3638 GCA_964597375.1 uncultured Myxococcales bacterium | reverse complement strand
GCCGGCCCGCGCAGCCGGCGCAACCACCACCAATGCCGCAAACGCGGCAAGCAAAAGACCAGTCCATTTCGTCATGACAACCTCCAACGCGGCCCGCCGGCCGCGCTGCTGGTGCATGAGCGAAGACCGGTCGGGCTAGTTACGACCTGGTTTCAAACAGTAGAAGAGTTGAGGGCGACTCGGCACCCGATCGCAGTGGTGCGCTCAAGTGAAGCCGCAGGGAAAAAGGCGGTGCGATGTGGCCGGCGCGCTCTGCAGTCGCCAGCGGCACCCGGAACCGACGGGCGTCGCCACCGTCAGGCACCCGGAACCGGCGGGCGTCGCCGCCGTCAGGCGCCCGCGCACCGAGAGAGCCGTGTCCGTCACGATCGGCCTCCCGGTGCTCCCGTGCGGTCGATCCGCAGCCAGCGCTGGCTGCCGAAGTTGTCCTCGCGCAGCTCCCGCACGGTCAGACCGCGACGGCGACACTGCTCTTCGATCCAGCGATAGCTGTGGCGAACGATTCCCGGCTTGTCCGACTCATGGGATGCCCCGACCCAAGAGGAGCCTTTGTAATCGGGACGAACGAGCGGCACTGGGGGTTTGTACGACGTCAGGAAGACGGCCCCGTCGCTTCCGTGGGCGACGAGTCCGTCGAGCATCGTCTCGATCGCGGACTTTGGCGCGTGCGTCCAAATCGAACGCGCCAGGAAGAAGTCGAACTTTTCGCCGAAGACGGAAAAATCGAACTCGTCGTTGTGGTCGAACCGCGGCCTTTTCGCTTCCAGTGTGCCGTCGCTCAGCAGTTCGTCGATACCGTTTTGCAGCATCGTGCGGTTCGGTTCGATGCCGCAGTAGCAGCCGGGATCGAGGAAATGAATGAGCCAGTACCCGGCGCGCAGGCAGCCGCAGCCGACATCGAGCAGCTTGGCTGACGGATAAAGGCCCTGCCGGAGCAAAGCGATGAGCTGCGTGCGGCCGTACTCGGAGAACCGCTCGGGAGGACCGCCGCCCAGGAAGTGCTTGGTCGCCAGGCGGCGCGCCTTGTCGAGAAGCGGATCGTGCATCGAGGCGCCACCATAGCCAACGCCGCGCGCGGCGGGAAACGGCGCTAGGGCGTTCCGCAGGGCTGGGCGCTCGGTGCTCGCGCGGCTTACCGGCCGCAGGGCTTGGTCGCCCGTGGCAGGCCTGGACGCTCGGCTATGCTCAGTCGTTGTCTTCCGGTCTGGCCGGCGCCAAGCGTTTAGTCGCCCTTGCTCGGTTTGGCCGCGCCCAGGAACGCCGGCTTCTCGCCGCCGCCGTGCAGTAGAATCGAGGCACCGCTTATGTAGCGTGCCAGCGACGAGGCCAAAAACAGGCACACGTCGCCGACGTCTTCGGGCTCGCCGAGGCGGCCGAGGGGCACGGTCTTTGCGACGGCCGCGATTCCTTCTTCGTCGCCGTAATGGAGATGCGCTTGCTCGGTGCGGATCATGCCGGCACTGATCGCGTTGACCCGGACCTTGGGAGCCCACTCGACGGCGAGCGTCTGCGTGAGGTTCAGTAGTCCCGCCTTGGCGGCGCCGTAGGCGGCCGTGCCGGGCGAGGGACGCAGGCCGCTCACGCTGGCGATGTTGATGATCACGCCGCCTTCGTCCTGCGCTTGCATGACGGCGTTGGCCCGCTGCGCGAAGTTGAGCGGCGCGATCAGGTTGAGGCGAATGATCGCTTCGGAAAAGCGCGGTGAAGCGGTTGCGGCATCGGCCATCGGTGAGCCGCCGGCGTTGTTCACTAGGACATCGAGGCGCCCGAAACGCTTGGTCGTCTCGGAAACGACGCGCTCGATCTGCTCGACGTCGCGAATGTCGGCCTGCACGAACACCGCGCGCCGGCCTGAGGCCTCGGGCAGATGCTCGGGCTCGCTGCGGCCACAGACGACCACGTCGGCGCCAGCGGCAAGAAACCGCGTCGTAATGCCGCGACCGACCCCCTTGCCGCCGCCGGTGACGATCACGACCTTGCCGGTCATGTCGAGTTCGGCGCCCACGGTGCTGGAAGCTGCCATCTCTTGTCTCCCCGAACGCGGCCAAGCCTCTTGCGGCCGGACACCCCCGAGCCATTCGCGCCCGGGCCTGGCCGCAAACTAGCCCACCGCCGTCCGCTTCAGGTTCCGTACACCTTCTGCGGCGCCGCGGCCTTGGCGATCAGATCGCGCACGGCCGGACCCACTTCCGCGGGATCCCAGCGTGCGCCTTTGTCGATCTCCGGGCCGGTGCGCCAGCCGTCTGCCACCGAAATCTTGCCGCCGGATACTTCGAACACGCGGCCGGTCACGTCTCGCGACTCGGCGCTGCCGAGCCACACCACGAGCGGCGAGACGTTGGCGGGGTCCATCTCGTCGAAGCCGCTCTCGGGCTTCTTCATCATGTCGGCGAAGACTTCCTCGGTCATGCGCGTGCGTGCTGCAGGCGCGATTGCATTCGCCGTGATGCCGTAGCGAATCAACTCGGCCGCCTGCACGAGGGTAAGCGTGGCGATCCCGGCCTTGGCCGCCGAGTAGGCCGACTGGCCGACGCTTCCCTGCAGGCCGGCGCCCGAGCTGGTGTTGATGATACGCGCGTCGACTTGCTCGCCGGCTTTGCTGCGCTCGCGCCAGTAGGCGCATGCGTGGCGCGATACGCAAAAGTGCCCGCGCAGGTGGACGCGCATCACGGTGTCCCATTCCTCGGGCGTGGCGCTGACGAACATGCGGTCTCGCAGGACGCCGGCGTTGTTCACGACGACGTCGAGGCGGCCGAAACGGTCGATCGCCGCTTTTACCAGTGCGGCTGCGCCGTCCCAGTCGGCGACGTCGTTGCCGTCGGCGATCGCCTCGCCTCCCATCGCTTCGATCTCGGCGACGACCTCCCCGGCCGGCCCGCTCGAGCGGCCCGTGCCGTCGAGCTCGGCACCGATGTCGTTGACGACGACTTTCGCTCCCTGCCGCGCGAACTCGAGGGCGTGTGCCCGGCCGATCCCGCGGCCCGATCCCGTTACGATGACGACCCGTCCTTCACAGATACCAGCCATGGTGTTCTCCTGCCGTTTTCCCAGAGATTCGGCTACCAAAACCCAGCAAAATCAACCACTTCCAAAAGGTGCTTATCCCTGTCAAATGCGTTCGATGATGGTGACGTTGGCCTGGCCGCCGCCCTCGCACATCGTCTGCAGGCCGTAGCGCCCGCCGGTGCGTTCGAGCTCGTAGAGCAGCGTGGTCATCAGCCGGCAGCCGGTTGCGCCGAGCGGGTGGCCGAGCGCAATGGCCCCGCCGTTGACGTTGACCTTGTCCAAGTCCCAGCCGGTCTCCTTCTGCCAAGCGAGCACCACCGACGCGAAGGCTTCGTTGATCTCCACGAGGTCGATGTCTTCTTTCGTCATTCCCGCCTTCTCCAGCGCGTACGCGGTAGCGGGAATCGGCGCGGTGAGCATCCAGATCGGATCGGCGCCGCGCACGCTGATGTGATGAATCCGTGCCCGGGGCTTTAGCCCGTATTCCTTGACCGCCCGCTCCGAGGCGATCAGCATCGCCGCCGCGGCATCGGAAATTTGGCTCGACACGGCGGCGGTCAACCGCCCACCCTCGACGAGCGTCTTGAGCGAGGCCATCTTTTCGAGCGACGTGTCCCGGCGCGGTCCTTCGT
>CAZQYE010000252.1:0-3666 GCA_964597375.1 uncultured Myxococcales bacterium | reverse complement strand
ACGTTTCTCTCGCAGTTGCTCTAAGACGGCAGTCTTCGGCCGCGGCCGGCTGCGGCAGAGGACCGTTTCCGCCTCGCCGGATCGTCCTTTGCGGTTCGCCGCAAGCCGGGCCTACGCGTTCTCCTCGATGCAGCGGGCCGGGCCGGCACGTGCTCCACATGCGCCGACTCATTATACTGTCGCCCGCCTCCCGCCGAGCCGGGACGCCATCGCCATGAACATATCGAGGATTCTCGTAGCCAACCGCGGGGAGATCGCCGTGCGCGTCTTTCGTACGGCGGCCGAGCTGGAGATCGAGTCGGTCGCCGTCTACCCGGCCGACGATGCCGGATCGGCGCACGTGCGGGCGGCCGACCACTCCATCGAGATTTCTGGTGAGGGACCGGCGGCCTATCTCGATGCCGCCGCGCTGATCGATGCAGCCCGGCGCACCGGCGCCGATGCGATTCACCCGGGCTATGGATTCTTGGCCGAGCAGCCCGAGTTTGCGCGCGCATGCGAAGAGGCAGGGTTCGCGTTCATCGGCCCGAGGCCGGAAAACCTGGAGCTATTTGGCGACAAAGCCGCCGCTCGGCGCCACGCTCGCGACTGCGGAGTTCCGGTGCTTGCGGGAACCGAGGCTCCGGCCTCGCTCGACGAGGCGCGTACGTTCTTCGAGTCGCTCGGTCGCGGCGCGGCGGTCATGGTCAAGGCCGTCGCCGGGGGCGGCGGTCGCGGCATGCGGATCGCCAAGACCGCAGCAGAGCTCGAAGAGGCACTCGAGCGCTGCGCATCGGAAGCCAAGCGCGCCTTTGGGCGCGCCGACCTTTACGTCGAAGAGTTTTTGCCCGATGCACGCCACATCGAGGTGCAGATCGCAGGCGACGGGCGCGGCACGGTCGCCGCGATCGGCGAGCGCGATTGCAGCGTCCAGCGACGCCGCCAAAAGCTGATCGAAATCGCGCCGGCGCCTGGTCTGAGCGCCTCGGCGCGGGAAAGGATCATCGAGTTTGCCGTCGAGCTCGGCCGCAGGGCGCGCTACCGCAGCCTTGGAACGATGGAGTTCCTGGTGTCCGGAGATCGGCTCGCGTTTCTCGAGGGCAACGCGCGCATTCAAGTCGAGCATCCGGTCACCGAAGAAGCGTTCGGTATCGACCTGGTCGCCCTGCAGATTGCCATCGCCGAGGGCCGAAGCGACGCGCTCGATCGGATTCCCAAGCGGCCGCGCGCCGCGGCTGCCGAAGCGCGAATCTACTTCGAACGAATCGACCCGGACGGCACCGTGCGGCCGGCCGCAGGCGCTGCCACCCATCTGGTGCTGCCGTCGGGGCCGGGCATCCGCGTCGATACGTGCGTCGAGCCGGGATACGCGGTCAATCCCCGGTACGACTCGCTCGCTGCCAAGATCGTTGCGCGTGCATCGACGCAGAATCCTGCGGCGGCGCTGCGTAAGCTCGCTCGCGCGCTGTCGGAAACGGTCGTCGAAGGCACGAGCACCACGTCCGAGCTTGCAGCGGCAGTGGTCGCTGCACCCGAGCTGGCCGAAGGCCGGGTCGATACGGGCTGGCTCGATCGCAACCTCGGCCGCCTTCTCGAGGCTGCAGCGACGCGAGTCGCCGGTGGCCCGCCCGGCGCAGGGCTGGGCGGTGCCTGCGACGCGCGCAATTCGGCCGGCCCGTCGCATCCTACCGGCGAGACGGCAGCGCGCGGCACGTCCCAAGGCGACTCAGGCTCTGCAGCGGCGCGGCACGGCGACGGCCTGGTTCCCGTGGTTGCGCCGATGCAGGCGACCGTCGTGTCGGTCGAGGTCGCACCCGACACCGAAGTAGCCGCCGGTGCTGCCGTCGTCGTGCTCGAAGCTCTCAAGATGGAGCACGTGATTACGGCACCGGCGGGAGGCATCGTCGGCTCGATTCAAGTCGAGCCGGGAGATCTCGTCGCCGAAGGCCAGCTTCTCGCGCTGATCGATCCAGTCGAGTCCGCCGGCCAGGCCCAAACCGAAAGCGAGGCGGTCGATCTCGACGCGATCCGGCCCGACTTGGCCGAGGTCATCGCGCGGCACGAGATCGGCCTCGACGAAAATCGGCCCGAAGCGGTAGCGCGCCGGCGCGAGCGCGGCCGGCGCACGGCGCGCGAAAACGTCGCCGACCTCGTCGATCCCGGCTCGTTCGTGGAGTACGGCGCCTTGGTCGTAGCGGCGCAGAGCCAGCGACGCGACGCCGACGACCTCAGGCGCAACACCCCGGCCGACGGCCTGATTGCAGGAATCGGTACGGTCAACGGCGAACTGTTCGGGCGGGACCGCTCGCGCTGCGTGGTGATGGCCTATGACGCGACGGTTCTCGGCGGAAGCCAGGGCGCGCGAAACCACCAGAAGACCGACCGCATGATCGAAATCGCGCGCAAGTCGCAGCTTCCGGTCGTGTTTTTCGCCGAAGGCGGCGGCGGGCGGCCGGGCGACACGGACCACCCGACGGTAAGCGGTCTGGAGTGCGAAACGTTCGCCCGCTGGGGTGAGCTGTCCGGGCTGGTGCCACTCGTCGGCATCAACGCCGGCTATTGCTTCGCGGGAAACGCCGTCCTCTTAGGCTGCTCGGACGTCGTGATCGCTACCGAAGACTCCAACGCCGGCATGGCCGGCCCGGCGATGATCGAGGGCGGCGGGCTCGGCACATACCACCCGAGCGAGATCGGACCGGTGCCCGTGCAGCGGGCAAACGGCGTGATCGACATCGTCGTGCGGGACGAAGCACAGGCCGTCGCCGTAGCCAAAAGGTATCTGGCGTACTTTCAAGGCGACCTTGCCGAGTGGGACGCCGCGGACCAGCGCATACTGCGCCACGTCGTGCCCGAAAACCGCCGCCGAGCCTACGACGTGCGGCGCGTGCTCGACGTGTTGTTCGACGCCGGCTCGGTCCTCGAGCTCCGGCGCGATTTCGGCGTGGGCGTCCTCACCGCGCTTGCGCGCGTGGAAGGCCGGCCGCTCGGCGTCCTGGCGAACAACCCGATGCACCTCGGCGGCGCGATCGACGCCGACGCATCGGACAAGGCCGCGCGCTTCATGCAGCTTTGCGACGCGTTCGACCTCCCCCTCCTCTATTTGTGCGACACCCCCGGCTTCATGGTCGGCCCCGACGCAGAAAAGAGCGCGCTCGTGCGCCGCGCCAGTCGCATGTTCGTCGTGGCGGGCTCGATGACGGTTCCCGTCGGCACGGTGGTCTTGCGCAAAGGCTACGGCCTCGGCGCTCAGGCCATGGCCTCGGGAAGTTTTCGCACGCCGCGCTTCATCGTTGGTTGGCCGACGTCCGAGTACGGCCCGATGGGCCTCGAAGGCGCCGTCAAGCTCGGCTTTCGCAAGGAAATCGAAGCAATCAAGGATCCCGAGGAGCGAGAGCAACTCTACCGCCAGATCGTCGCCATGGCTTACCAGCGCGGCAAGGGACTCAACGTCGCTGCTCACTTCGAGATCGACGACGTGATCGACCCGGCCGAAACGCGCGCGTGGATCTCGACGGTGCTGACGAGCGCTCCGAGCCCCGCCCGCCGCGGCGGCAAGAAGCGGCCGATGATCGACACCTGGTAAGCATCCCCGCCGGCGACTGGGACTTACCGCGGCCCAGCGACTTCGCATGCTGCAGCAGTCGGCCGATCGGTCGGGTCTATCGCGCTGCTGCGACCTCGCGCACC
>CAZQYE010000251.1:0-3675 GCA_964597375.1 uncultured Myxococcales bacterium | reverse complement strand
CGCTCCCCCGCGCCATGCGCCCCGACGTCCCCGTCGTTCGTTTCCGGCGCCGATAGCAAACCGGCACACAGCCCAGGGGAGGATTGCCCGTAATCTCGATTACCTGCGACCGGCGACCCGCGGATAGGCCGACTGTTCCAAGCCGCCGCGGTGGCTTCCTCGCCCACGCGCTCGGTCCGCGCTCGGTCTAGTCCGCACTCTGCAAACGCCGCTGTGGCCGCCCCGGTGGCCTCGCCAGGTCAGACAGCCAGCTCGACGGCGATCGGGCAGTGGTCGGACCCCTCTACGTGCGCCTCGATCGAAGCCCCTTTGACGGCTCCGACGAACTCGCGGTTGACGAAGTGGTAGTCGATGCGCCAGCCGATGTTGCGGTCGCGCGCACCCGCGCGGTAGGTCCACCACGTGTAGTCCCGCTTCTCGGGGGGGAGCCCTTCGTAGCTGTCGGCCGGCTTGAACAATCGGAACGTGTCGACGAAGCCGCTGTCGACATAGCGCTGCAGGGCCTCGCGCTCGACCGGCAGAAATCCGGTCACATTTTCGTTTTCCTTCGGCCGCGCAATGTCGATCTCCGTGTGGGCCGTGTTCCAGTCGCCGGAGATCACCACGTTCTTGCCCGCTTCGCGTTCTTGCTCGACCAGCTCGAGCATCGCGTCGTAGAACTCGAGTTTAAACTCGAGCCGCTCGGGATCGGGACCGTCTGGACGCTGGCGGCCGTTGGGAAAGTATACGTTGTAAAGCGTAAAGCTCCCGTGCTCGGTGATGATCACTCGCCCCTCCCCCCGCTCGAAGGGAACGCCGCGGGTGACGAACAGAGGTTCGGTCCGGCAAAACGTGGCTACGCCGCTGTAGCCCTTGCGCTCGGCCGTGTGCCAGTACGCTTTGTATCCGAGTTCATCGAGACGCTCGTGGACCGCACGCGGAACCTGATCCGGGCTCGCCTTGGTCTCCTGTACACACAAGACGTCCGGCAGATCCTTGGCCAACCACTCGAGAAACCCTTTCTTCACGCACGCCCGGATCCCGTTGACGTTCCACGAGACGATTCGCAGCGTACCCCGTTTTTTCGACTTCGTACCCATCGCACCTCAAGCGCCGGTCAGGACGGCGACCACCCGGCCTGCCGTCCTGCGCGCGAGCTTGCGGATTTCGCCCTCGTCGAGCACGGCCACGGGGTGGGGAACCCACACCATGGGATATCCCTCCATGCCGAGGAGCCGTGCCTGCTCTTCCGCCTCGTCGACGAAACCATCCGTACCGACGTTGGCAGTTGGAATCCCGGCCTGTTCGAAGCGAACGACGTCGTGCACACTGCACGACACGCACGAACCTCAATCGGCGAGGGCCTCGACCACCGCATCGCTGCCCGAGGTCACCTCGGCAAACACGGCCTCGGGAGCGGGCGCGGCAAACGTCGGCTTTTGGGTCTGCCGTACGAGCGCACCGTAGTCGGTCTCGAGGATGCCGGCGAGCTCGGAGAGAAACTCCGCCGACTTCGGCTTCGAGATCGACAGCAGTGTCACGCGCTTGCCCTCGAGTGACCGGAGACGAGGTGCCGGCTCGAGCCGCGGCACCGTTCGCTCGTCCATGGGGCTGATCCAATCGTCCATTCGTATACCTCCAGTCGATGCCGGCTCTCCCTCATGACACGATCGGCACGCTCACCATCGTCGAGCCGAGGCCGAAACCGACCCACGGCGGGAGAACGGCGGAAAAGCGCCCGGCACTGCCGCCGGCGACCACGATGACGATCTGCGAGAGGTCCGTCCACTTCGCCAGTTCGGTTTCCGGGTCGAGACCGGCCGTAAACGGTCCCTGTTCTCCGCCGGCCAGCTCGGCGACTCTCTTTTTCGATGCATCGAAGATCCGCTCGGCTACCTCTTGCTTGCTCCAGCCGGCCTCAGCCAGACTTCGAGCGTGTTCGGGCGAGATCACGAACACCGTTTCGGCCCCGACCGGGTAGAAATGGGGCGAGAACACGGCACCTCCGGCCAAGCCCAGCGAGCGCGCGATGTCTTCGGCGGTGCGGCTGTAGTGGTCGGAAACCGAAAACGGAGCGTCGCCGCAGTAGACCGTCACGACGTCCTCGCCTTCGCGAAAACCGCGATCGACCGACAGCGGCGACCACGGACTTTCCTCCTCGTTCTCGGCGAAGCAGAAAGAAATCTTTCCCGGTTGCCCGAGCGTCGAGCGATCGAGCACACCCGGGCGGCCGCTGCCGGTAAGTCCCACCATCAAGCGCAGCGCCCGGCCGATCGTCGCATTGGCTCGGTTCCAGCCGCCCATGGCGTTCATCCCGGCGTTCATCCCGATGCGGCGGCGAATCGGCCCATTGACGATCACCACGGCACCCGCCGTGTGCGTCGTGTTCGTCATTCCGTGAAGATTGAACTCGGGCGCGAGCATCGCACGAGCACCGGCGATCACCACCGGGAAATAGCTCGGGTGGCAGCCGGCAAGGACGGCGCATGCAGCCAGGCGCTCGAGCGTGAGTTCGCCCATTCCAGGGGGAACCCGGCCCAAGGACTCGGCCGGATCGCGGCCGCCGAGCATCCGCTCGACCCGCGCGCGGGTCGGAGGCACGACCGGCAGGCCATCCGTCCACCCGCGTGCGAACAATTCCTCGAACTCGTCGGCGGCCTCGGCCGCCGCCCGCACCAACTCCGGATCGAGCGTGTTCTTGGCCGCGCAGCCGGGCTTGACCAGCGGTGGCTCCGCGTCGAGCTGCGGCGGGACTGTTCCCTGCTGCGCCGCCAGCCACTCGAAGGCGCGCACGTAGTCTTCGTGGCTCCACCCCTCGATCGACGTGGCAATCCGACCGTCGCTTCCGATGGCGAAGGCCGACGGCAGCGTGGCCACGCCGTACGCTTCGGCCACCGCAAACGGTGGCGGCTCGCTGACCGACGCCGCTCCCGACCCGGTGCGCTCGAGTGTCGCGCGAATCCGCTCGGGCGGGTCCTGGTGCACTACGAGCACGCGCACCCCAGCCGACTCGAGCCGGCGGCGCGCCGGTTCCACCCGCGCCAGCGCCATCCGCGAGGTCGGGCAGTCCGCTTCGGCGAAGATCAACAGCGCGGGGCCTTCGGCGAGCACGGCGGACAGGCGCACCGCCGTCCCGTCGGGCGCCGTAAGTTCAAAGTCGGGAGCCTTTTGTCCGCGGCCGAGCATGAGGCGGCAGCAGTCACTTGTCGCGCCGCTTGCTCGGCGAGTCAACCGGCGATCCCCGCAACCGCTCGCGAGCCTCTCGCCGCCCGCGTATACTTTCGCCGGTGACCGACCCGCGAAAGACCCTCGTTCTTAGCGGCCGAGACGTTCGCGCACTGCTCGACGAGCAGACCGCGCTCGCCGCCGTCGAAAGTGCGTTCGCCAAGCACGGCCGCCGGGAGACCGTCATGCCACCGAAAGTCTACCTGCCGCTCGAGCGCGAGGGGGGAGACTTCCGCGCCATGCCCGTGTACGCCGACGGCGCGGCCGGGGTCAAGTGGGTGAACGCCCACCCGGACAACCCCGCACGACATGGATTGCCGGCTGTCATGGCGGTGTTCGTCTACAACGATCCCGAGACCGCCGAGCTGCTCGCGATTCTCGACGCCACGGGGATGACGGCGATGCGAACCGGCGCTGCGGCGGCGGTCGCGACCAAGCATCTCGCTCGCCGGGGTGCTACCCGTCTTGGAC
>CAZQYE010000250.1:0-3706 GCA_964597375.1 uncultured Myxococcales bacterium | reverse complement strand
TCTGCACCTCGCAGTGGAACGTCGATCAAGCCGCCGGGCTGATTCTTTGTTCGGCGGAGGCGGCGCAGTCGCTCGGAGTGTCGCGCGACCGCTGGCTGTTTCCTTGGGCGGTCGCCGACTCCAACGCGATGGTCCCGGTCAGCGAGCGCCGCGAGCTGCATCGTTGCCCCGGCTACGCGCTAGCGGCCGAGGCGATCCGCGAGCACACGGGAATCCGCCCCGGTGACGTCGAGCATCTCGAGCTCTACAGTTGCTTTCCGGTAGCCGTTCGCATCCAAGCGCGGGAGATGGAAATCGACGAAACGCGCCGGCCGGTGAGCCTCACCGGCGGGATGACGTTCGCCGGCGGTCCGCTGAACAACTTCGTCTACCAGGCACTCGTGCGCATGACCGAGGTCCTGCGCGGCGACTCCGGCGCCCGCGGTCTCGTCACCGCCGTGAGCGGGATGTTGACCAAGCAAGGGGTCAGCCTGTGGAGCTCCGCTCCCCCGCCGGCTGCTTTTCGTTTTCTCGACGTGACCGAACAGACCGCCCGCACCATCGAACGCGTTCCGGTCGCGTCCGAAGCAAGCGGCGAGGCCACGGTGGTAACGTACACGGTGCTGTTCGAAGATGGAGAGCCGACGCGCACCGTCGTCCTGTGTGACCTCGACAGCGGCGGGCGCGTCCTGGCGAGCTTCGGCGACGCCGGTCTGGCCTCGGAGGCGACCGAGCGCGAGCTTTGTGGTATGAGGGTACGACTCGGCGAAGGTCGTCTCGACTTGATCTGATCGGCACGGACGTCGGTACTCGCAATCGGCTGGACACCCAGACGTGGAACCCGACAACCCACAAGTACACGGTGCACCGAGCGGCGGCCGCTTAGCGGCCCTAGCGCTCGGCGCCCTCGGCGTCGTCTACGGAGACATCGGCACCAGCCCGCTCTACGCGTTTCGAGAATGCTTCGCCCACGTCGGGGGCCTGCCCGTCACCCCCGACAACGTGCTCGGCGTCCTGTCGCTGATCTTCTGGTCGCTCATCCTCGTGATCTCCGTCAAGTACCTCATGCTGGTCATGCGCGCGGACAACCGCGGAGAGGGCGGAATCCTCGCGCTGATGACCCTGGTCATTGCCGGGCGGGAGCGGGGCGACCGGTTCCGGCGCATGATTCTGGTGCTTGGGATCTTCGGCGCGACGCTTCTGTACGGAGATGGCGTGATTACCCCGGCCATTTCCGTGCTCAGTGCCATCGAAGGCTTGGCGGTGGCCACCCCGGTGCTGCAGACGGCCGTCGTTCCGATCTCGGTCGCCATTCTGATCGCACTGTTCCTGATTCAGCGCCAGGGCACGGGCAGCGTCGGCGCGGCGTTCGGTCCGGTCACGCTCGTGTGGTTCGTCTGCCTCGCCTGTCTCGGACTTCCGCACATATTAGAGGAACCGAGAATCGCTCTGGCCCTGAGTCCCATTCCGGCGATTTCGTTTTTCGCCCAAAACGGCCTCGAAGGAATCCGCGTTCTCGGGGCCGTGTTCCTGGTCGTGACCGGCGGCGAGGCGCTCTACGCCGACATGGGGCACTTCGGTGCTCGCCCCATTCGGCTCGCCTGGTTCACCATCGTGCTGCCGGCACTCGTGATCAACTACTTCGGCCAAGGCGCTCTGCTGATCGGCCACCCGGAGGCCGCGCGCAACCCCTTCTACCTCATGGCGCCGTCGTGGGCGCTCTATCCACTCGTCGGACTAGCCACGGCCGCCACGGTGATCGCTTCGCAAGCGGTCATTTCGGGCGCGTTCTCGCTCACACGGCAGGCCGTTCAGTTCGGCTTCCTGCCACGTGTCGAGATCCGGCACACCTCCACCGAGCAGGCCGGGCAAGTCTACGTGCCCGCCGTCAACTGGGCGCTCTTGGCGATGACGCTGAGCGCCGTCGTCGGATTCGGTTCGTCGAGCAACCTGTCGGGGGCTTACGGTGTGGCCGTCACCACCACGATGGTGATCACGACGATCCTGCTGTTTTTCTGCATGCGGCGGCGCTGGAACTGGGGGCCGCTTCGTTCCGTGCTCGTCACCGCCGGGCTCCTGGTCGTCGACCTGGCGTTCTTCGGCGCCAACATGACGAAGATTCTCATCGGCGGTTGGTTCCCGCTGTTGATCGCCGGCAGCGTATACGCGGTGATGTCCACCTGGAGACGCGGCCGCCAGCTCGTCGTTCAGCACCTGCTCCACGGACTTCCTTCGCTCGACTACTTCGTCCGTGATCTCAAAGAGCATCCGCCGGTGCGGGTACCGGGCACGGCCGTGTTCCTCGTCTCCGATTCCGGGCACGTTCCCCAGGTGCTGATGCACAACATCAAGCACAACAAGATCGTGCACGAGCAGATCGTGGTGCTGACCATCGAGACGCAGGAAGTCCCCCGCGTCCCCGAGGAAGAGCGGTTCGAAGTCGAGTTCTTCGAAGAAGGCGTCACGCGCATCGTCGCGCGCTACGGTTTCATGGAAACGCCGACCATCCCGGCGATCCTGAGGCGTGCCCTCCCGGCCGGCGCCGCCTACCGCCCGAACGAGACCACGTTCTTCCTCGGCCGCGAGACGATCGTCCTCGGCCCGGACCGCAGCATGTCGCGCTGGCGCAAGCGTTTGTTCTCGTTCTTGCTCAGAATTCAGCGCGAGGCGGTCCTCCACTTCGGAATTCCAACCAACCGCGTCGTCGAGCTCGGACGGCAGGTCAAGTTGTAGCCGGCCGGCGGCCCGGTCGCCGGCGACCGCGTTGCCGGCGCGCGGCGCGGGCTCGCGCCCGCATCGCCGGAACCACTTTCCAACCGTAGTAGGCCGTTAGGACACCCGCACAGACGACGACCACACCGACGATCGGCCGCTGCACGACGATCGCGATCATCAGCAGGCCGAAGAACGTGGCGACGATCAGAGGAATCACGTCGCCGCCGGGAACCCGGTATGGCCGCTCGTCGTCGGGCCTCCGGCGCCGCAGCGCCATCACCGAGCAGGCCATTACCGTGTAGATCATGCACTCGACGAAGGCGCCTAGATAAATGAACACTTCGTAGCTCTCGGGCACGAAGTGCTCGGAGACGAACACCGTCACGCTGATCGCCAGGCACATCGCCGACAGGGCAATCAACGCCATGTACGGCGTAGCGTAGCGAATGCTGATGCGGCTGAAGATTTTCGGCATGCTGCCGTCGCGCGCCAAGGCGTAGAGGAAACGTGAGGCCGTAATGGTTCCGGCGTTGAACGAGGTAACCGACGCAAGCAGGCTCATCAGGACGATGACCGCGATTCCAGCGGTGCCAAACAGCCGGTGGTACATGAGAACGTGAGGCGTCACCGACGTGCCGAACGCTTGCTTGGCCTGGTCATAGGTCAGCGCGGCGCGGTCGACGTCCGGCGGCAGGGCGCCTTTGGCGACGGCGGCATCGATCAGCGGCGCGTAGGCCGCATCGCCCGGAGCCGCTTGAATCGCCGGTGCCATCGTCCTCGTCAGACCGGCATTGAAAAGCGCGTACGTCACGAACAGAACGCCGACCGTCAAGAAGAGGCCGCGCGCAATGAGCTTCTGGTCGGTGACTTCTTCGGCCAGCGGCGTCACCCACTCGAATCCCACGTAGAGAAAGACTCCGACGGCGACGGCTTCGACGAATTTGCCGGGTCCGCCGACGGCGAGCGGTGTCTGCACCGGCGCAGGAGAGATCGCAATGGCGTAGAGCGACGA
>CAZQYE010000249.1:0-3711 GCA_964597375.1 uncultured Myxococcales bacterium | reverse complement strand
GCGCTGTTTCTGTTGCTCGACGGCGCGATGATGGGCGTGTTCTGCGCTCTCGATTTCTTCCTGTTCTACATTTTCTGGGAGGTCATGTTGCTGCCGATGTACTTCCTCATCGGCATTTGGGGTGGTCCCCGGCGCGAGTACGCGGCCATCAAGTTTTTCCTCTATACCTTGGTCGGCTCGGTTTTGATGCTGATCGCCATGCTGGGACTGTACTTCTACGCCGAGCCGCACACGTTCGACATGATGGTCCTGGCCGAACGGGCCGGCGGCTATGGCCGTACCTTCCAGCACTGGGCCTGGATCGCACTGTTCATCGGTTTTGCCATCAAGATTCCGGCGTTCCCGTTCCATACCTGGCTGCCGGATGCGCATGTCGAGGCGCCCACGGCGATCTCCGTCATCCTGGCCGGCGTGCTGCTGAAGATGGGGACGTACGGGATCCTGCGCATCTGTTACCCGATCCTGCCGGCAGCGACGGCCGAGATGGCGTTCTGGGCACTCGCGGCCTTGGGCACGCTGAACATCGTGTACGGAGCGTTGTGCGCGATGGCGCAGGCGGACATGAAGAAACTCGTGGCCTACTCGAGCATCTCGCACATGGGCTACGTGATGCTCGGTATGGCGACGCTCACCGCGCAGGGGATCAACGGCGCGGTGTTCCAGATGTTCAACCACGGGACGATCACCGCGATGCTGTTCTTGCTCGTCGGCGTCGTATACGACCGCGCACACCACCGCGAAATCGACGGCTTCGGCGGCCTGGCCAGCGTGATGCCGGTGTACACGGGGCTCATGACGATCGCGTTCTTCGCGGCGATGGGGTTGCCCGGCCTGTCGGCCTTCATTTCCGAGGTTCTGGTGCTGCTCGGCGCCTGGCAGTACCACCACGGCCTTACGGTGGTTGCCGCAAGCGCGGTGGTTTTGACGGCAGGCTACATGCTGTGGATGCTCCAGCGGGTGTGGCTCGGTCCGGTCAACGAGAAGTACGCGTCGATGCCGGACGTCACTCCTCGCGAGGTGCTCACGCTCGCGCCGCTGGCCGTCATCGTGGTGATCCTCGGTGTATACCCGCACGCCGTCTTGGATCTGATCAATCCGACGCTGATCGCACTCAACAAGACCGTCGCTTCTGCCGCGCCGGCGGTGGCGATGCTCCCGTGACGACCGATGCAGCTAAGCGTTGTTGACAGCCTTCCTCACTGGATTCCCGAGCTGATTCTCGTCGGCGGGATCGTCGGCCTGCTGATGCTCGAGCTCATCGTGCGGCGCAAGGAGTTGCTCGGTGAACTCGCGCTGATCGTGGTCGCGGCGGCGACGCTTGCTGCGGCGATGCAGTCGGGCGGCCCTTACGGCTCGCTGTTCAACCGGATGATCGCCCTCGATTCTTTCGCCGTGTTCTTCAAGATCGTGCTCGGTCTGGCGGCGTTCGGGGCGGTATGGATGTCGCTTGGTTCGCGTGAGCTCGAGGGCCAGCATCCCGGCGAGTTCTATGTCGTGCTGCTGTCGTGCACGCTCGGAATGTTCTCGATGGCTGCGGCGACGAATCTTCTGATGGCCTATCTCGCGCTCGAGTTCGTCAGCCAGACGTCTTACGTGCTCGCCGGATTTCTCAAGGGCAGCCGGCGCTCGAGCGAAGCCGCACTCAAGTATCTGATCTACGGAGGGGTATCGTCGGGGGTAATGGTCTACGGGATGAGCCTGCTGTATGGGCTCACCGGATCGCTCGACTACTCGGTGATCGGTGAACGTCTCGCCGCCTCGGCACCGGGGTCGGGGCCAATCGTGTTCATCGCTCTCGTCCTCGTCCTTGCCGGGTTCGGCTACAAGATTGCCATGGTGCCGTTCCACATGTGGGCGCCGGACGTCTACGAAGGAGCGCCGCTTCCAGTAACGGCTTATCTTGCCGTGGGCTCGAAGGCGGCCGGCCTGGCGATGCTGATCCGTTTCTTCTATCCGGGCATCTCCACGTTCGGCGGTGAGGGAGCGTGGACGGCCATCGAGGGGGTCGACTGGCCGTCCCTCGTCGCGCTCGCATCCATGGTGACCATGACCGCTGGCAATCTGGCGGCGCTGAGGCAGACGAACGTCAAGCGGCTGCTCGCCTATTCCTCGATTGCCCATGCGGGCTACATGCTGATGGGCTTCGTCGCGCTCACGAACGACGGCCTCACGGCCATGCTCTTCTATGTGGCCGTATATTACTTGATGAACCTGGGCGCCTTCGCCGTATTGCTCGTGGTCGTGAACCGCTCTGGTCGGGAAGACATCGACGGACTGAAGGGTCTGGCCTGGCGCGGGGGTGCGGTACCGGCGGCGGCGATGGCGATCTTTCTCCTGTCTTTGGCCGGGATTCCGCCGCTCGCCGGATTCATCGGCAAGTTCTACTTGTTTGCGGCCGTGATCGAGCGGCACATGTGGACGCTGGCCATCGTCGCCGGCGCCAACAGTGTCGTCGCGCTCTATTACTACGCGCGAATCCTGCGCGCCATGTACCTGGAGTCACCCGAACCCGCTGCGCCGAGCGTTGCCCTCGGCTGGCATCATTCGGTTCTGGTCGGTGCCCTGGTGGCCGGTACGCTGGTCTTCGGCGTCTACTGGGCTCCCCTGATCGCTTTGGCCGAGCGATCGATCTTCTTCGCTGCCGGTTGATCGGATTCGGGCTACCCGTTTGGGGGCCTTCCGAGCCCACACGCAGGGAAAAAAATCGTTGACGGCTGGAGCCGGGGCTTGGTAGACTGCGCGCGGCTCGTCCTAAGATGGGTGGGTCTAGGAGAGGGCGATGCGCTGGCTGTTGCGCTTCATGTTCGTCGCAGCGGCTTTCTCGTTGGCTGCTGCGCCGGCGGTTCAGGCCGAGTTTTACGTCACCGAATTCATGGCGTCGAACCACGTGACGCTGGCCGACGAGGACGGCGACTTCCCGGACTGGATTGAGATCTACAATGCAGGGCCGGCGGCGGCAGACCTCGGCGGCTACTACCTGACGGACGATGCGACGACCCTGACCAAGTGGCAATTCCCGCCGACTCCGCTGCCGGCGGGCGGCTATCTCGTCGTCTTTGCGTCGGGCAAGAACCGGGCGGTTTCGGGAAGCGAACTACACGCGAACTTCAAGCTGAGTGCGGGCGGCGAATACCTGGGGCTCGTCGAACCGGACGGTGTCAGCATCGTCCAGGAGTACGCACCGGAGTATCCGCAGCAGACCTCCGACGTTTCCTACGGCCTGGCGGCCGATCTGACGTCCCAGCGGTGCTTTTTCGTTCCCACGCCGGGGGCCGCCAACGACGAATCCATTCCGTGTGCCTCCGTTGCGGACCTGGTCTTCGATCATGATCGCGGTTTTTACGACGCCCCCTTCGATCTGACGATCTCCACGCCGACCGCCGGCGCTCAGATCTACTATACGCTCGACGGGAGCGAGCCCACCGAGCAGACGGGGACCCTCTATAGCGGCCCCATTCACATCAGCGGAACGACGATCGTACGTGCGGCAGCGTTCCTCGCACCGCTGCAGCCGACGGCGCCGGTCAGCCACACCTACATTTTTCTCGATGACGTTCTCACGCAGTCGAGCGCTGGTCGTCCCTCGACCTGGGACGACTACGACATGGACCCGCGGATCGTTTTCGACCCTGCCTACCACGACCGCCTGATCGCAGGACTCAAATCGATTCCGACCGTTTCGATCGTCACCGACATGGACAACTTGTTCGG
>CAZQYE010000248.1:0-3746 GCA_964597375.1 uncultured Myxococcales bacterium | reverse complement strand
AAGTCGACGCTCGCCGATCGCATCCTCGAGCACACCGGTGCCGTCTCGGATCGCGAGATGGCAGACCAGTTCCTTGACGACATGGAGCTCGAGCGCGAGCGGGGCATCACCATCAAGGCGCGCGCGGTACGCCTCCACTACGACTACCGCGGACGCGGCGGGCCGGTGACCGTGGCGCTCAATCTGATCGACACCCCGGGCCACGTCGATTTCTCATACGAGGTATCCCGCTCGCTGGCCGCCTGCGAGGGGGCGCTGCTGGTCGTCGATGCGACGCAGGGGGTAGAGGCCCAGACGGTCGCCAACACCTACCTCGCCCTCGATGCCGATCTCGAGATCGTCCCGGTGCTCAACAAGATCGACCTTCCGAGCGCCG
Source organism: uncultured Myxococcales bacterium (assembly GCA_964597375.1). Classification (GTDB taxonomy): domain Bacteria; phylum Desulfobacterota; class Binatia; order UBA1149; family SPBQ01; genus CAZQYE01. The sequence continues at coordinate 3,370 of CAZQYE010000248.1, read as the reverse complement.
ACCCGGACACGGTGGCCGCTCAAATCGAGGACGCGATCGGTCTGCCGGCAGCCGACGCCGTGCGTGTGAGCGCGAAAACGGGGGAGGGCGTCGAGGAGTTGCTGTCGGCGATCGTGGAACGCATTCCCCCGCCGAAGGGCAGCCGGGATGCGCCGTTGCGCGCCCTCGTCTTCGACAGCTGGTTCGACTCCTATCTTGGGGCGATGGTCCTGGTCCGCGTGTTCGAGGGGACGCTGCGCATGGGCGATCGCATCCGCTTGATGCAGTCGGAGAAAGTATACGAGGTATCACGCCTGGGCGTGTTCGCCCCCGGACCGCGGGCGGTGGACTCCCTCGGTGCCGGGGAGGTGGGCTTCGTTGCGGCAGGCATCAAGAGCGTCGCCGAGGCGAGAGTGGGAGACACCGTCACGCTCGCCGAGCGCCCCTGCGACAGCCCGCTGCCGGGTTTCAAGCGGGTCAAGCCGATGGTCTTCGCCGGTCTCTATCCGACCGACAGCGGGCAGTATGAAGCACTGCGCGATGCGATCGAGAAGCTCAGGCTCAACGATTCGTCCCTGTCCGTCGAGCCGGAGACGTCGATGGCGCTCGGCTTCGGCTTCCGCTGCGGGTTTCTTGGGCTGCTCCACATCGAGATCACGCAGGAGCGTCTCGAGCGGGAATTCGGTATCGAACTGATCACGACGGCGCCCACGGTTGCCTACCGCGTGCACCTGAGCGACGGAGGCGAGGTCGAGATCGACAGCCCGGCCAAGTTGCCCGATCCGGTCCGGGTGGAGGCGATCGCAGAGCCCTACGTCCTGGCCACGATTCACGTGCCGAGCGAGTACCTGGGCGGTATTCTCGGCTTGTGTGAAGAGAAACGGGGGACGCAGCGCGACCTCAAGATGACGGGGAGGACCCGCAGTGCCGTCGTCTACGAAATGCCCTTGAGCGAGATCGTCTACGACTTCTATGACCGGCTGAAGTCGGTTTCGCGGGGGTACGCGTCGCTCGATTACGAGCCGCTCGACTTTCGTGTCCAGCCGCTGGTACGGCTGGACTTGTTGATCAACGGCGAGCGGGTCGATGCTTTATCTGTCATCTGCCATCGCGATCGGGCGCCGCAGCGCGGCCGAGAGTTGGCTCTCAAGATGAAGCGGTTGATCCCGCGCCAGATGTTCGAAGTCGTCATTCAAGCGGCGATCGGAAGCCGCGTGATCGCGCGCGAGACGGTCAAACCGTTGCGAAAGAACGTGACGGCCAAGTGTTACGGCGGCGACGTGACGCGCAAGCGGAAGTTGCTGGAGAAACAAAAAGAGGGAAAGAAGAGAATGAAGCAGGTGGGCAGTGTCGAGATTCCGCAGGAGGCGTTTCTTGCGGTTCTCAAGGTAGGGGACTCCTGATGGCGAAGGAAGCGAAACAGCAGGCCGCCGCTCGTGAGCGTTCGATCTGGCGCGAGTACGCCGAAGCGCTCGCGATGGCGATCGTCCTGGCCCTGTTCATCCGGACCTTCGTCGTGCAGGCGTTCAAGATCCCCAGCGGGTCGATGCTGCCGACCCTGCAGATCGGCGACCATCTTCTGGTCAACAAGTTCGTCTACGGCGTGCGGCTGCCGCTGATCGGCAAGCGGCTGTTCGCTTTCCACCAACCCGAGCGGGGAGACGTGATCGTATTCATCTACCCGCAGGATCGCTCGAAGGATTTCATCAAGCGCGTCATCGGCCTTCCCGGTGAGCGCGTCGAGATCATCAACAAGAAAGTCTACATCGACGGCAAGCGGATCGACGATCCGCACGCGTATTATCAGCCGGTCGATTCCCGTTTCGCCCGGCGCCCGCGCGACGACTTCGGTCCCTATACGGTTCCCGAAGGCCACGTGTTCGTGCTCGGCGACAACCGGGACCACAGCCACGACAGCCGCTTCTGGGGCTCGGTGCCGATCAACGACATCCTCGGCAAGGCGTTCATCCTGTACTGGTCCTGGGACGGAGGGCACTTTCGCCCCCGCTGGGGCCGCATCGGCATGCGAATCGAGTAGATTCCGCCCCGGGACCGGTGGTTGCGTCGCCGCGTTGACTCGCGCGGCCGTCGGGTCTATTGGACGAGTTAGATCGACCTTTTAATCCGGCTCCGTGAGGCCGGAAAGGGTGTTGCCGGGTGCGCGATATACACGTCAGGAGGTCGCACAGGACCTCGAATGGGAGCCTCGCCGTTTCCGCGGCGAGGTTTTTTTCGGCTGGAGAATGAACGCGATGCGACGGACGGTGCTCGACGAGCAGCAAATGCGCCGCGCGCTGACGCGCATCGCCCACGAGATCGTGGAGCACAATGGCGGCGCCCGGGGCGTGGCGCTGATCGGCATTCGCACGCGCGGCGTTCCGCTCGCCGAGAGACTGGCCGAGCGGATCGAGGGGATCGAGGGCCACGCGGTGGATGTGGGCGCCGTGGACGTCTCTCTCTATCGAGACGACGCGGGACGATGCGGCCGAATTGCGAAGATCGGGCCGACCGACGTCGGGTTCGACATCAACGACATCCACGTGGTCTTGGTCGACGACGTGTTGTTCACCGGACGTACCGTGCGGGCGGCGATGGATGCGCTGGTGGATCTCGGACGTCCCTCGACGGTGCAGTTGGCCGTGCTCGTCGACCGGGGCCACCGCGAGCTGCCGATTCGCCCGGATTACGTAGGCAAGAACATCCCCACTGCACGCGAGGAGCGCGTCAGCGTGAGCGTGCGTGAGCTCGACGGCCGCGACGAAGTCGTGGTCGAGGAGGTTGCACGAGATGGCTAGGCGACACTTGCTGGGACTGGCGGGCGTGTCGGCCGAGGACATCCTGCTTCTGCTCGACACGGCCGAAGCGATGAAGGAAGTCTCCGAGCGGGACATCAAGAAGGTGCCGACGCTGCGCGGTAAGACCGTAGTGAACCTGTTCCTCGAGAATTCCACGCGAACCCGCATCTCGTTCGAGATTGCCGCCAAGCGCCTGTCGGCCGACACGATCAATCTCTCGGCCTCGGGCTCGAGTCTGTCCAAAGGAGAGACCCTCGCGGACACGGCGCGCAACCTGGCGGCGATGGCGCCGGATGCGATCGTGATCCGGCACCCGGCGCCGGGCGCCGCCCGCCTGCTGGCCGAGATCATCGACTGTCCGATCATCAATGCCGGAGACGGCAGCCACGAGCACCCCACGCAGGCGCTGCTCGACTTGCTCACGATTCGCCAGCGTAAGGGCGACATCTCGGGGTTGGTCGTCGCGATCGTCGGCGACATCCTCCATTCGCGCGTGGCGCGGTCGAACCTGTTCGGCCTCAAGACCCTCGGGGCGACGGTGCGCCTGTGTGGTCCGCCGACGCTGCTGCCGCCGGAATTCGAGGAGCTCGGCGCCG
>CAZQYE010000247.1:0-3757 GCA_964597375.1 uncultured Myxococcales bacterium | reverse complement strand
GTAGTGCATAGAAGCACTCGCGCTTGACGTCGGCGAGCAGCGGCCCAAAGTGGTCGAACACCTCGCGCGAGCACGTCAGCCGGGCACCGATCTCGAGCGGCGCGCTGGCCAGACGCCGGCCCAACTCGGCAGCGGCGATCAGGGAGGCCGCTCGCGCGCGGCCTACCCCAGGCGCGCCCGCGAGCTCTCGGCCGCTTGCACCGAACACCCCTCTCAGTCCGCCGAACCGATCGAGGAGAGTCCGCGCCACGTCGCACGCATCGCCGAGCGCGGGATGTCCCGTGCCCAGCACGAGTGCCAGCAGTTCGGCGTCGCTGAGCGCCGAGGGTCCCGCAGCGGCGAGGCGCTCGCGCGGGCGGTCGGTAGAAGAGAAAGTCTCGATGCGGGATCCGTTCACGAGTCGGCGGCGCCGGTCGCATGCCGGCGGTCGCAGGTCAGAGTCCCACGGCGGCCGGCCGAAGCGCAATGACGCCGGCGTCATGAACGCCGCCCGCCACGGTGTTGCTTCACTCGGCGCGCCGGAACTCGCCGCTTCGGCCGCCGCTCTTTTCGATGAGGCGAATGTCGGAAATGGTCATCCCGCGGTCGATCGCCTTGCACATGTCGTAGACGGTCAGTGCGGCGACGCTCACCGCCGTGAGCGCCTCCATCTCGACGCCGGTCCGCGCGGTGACCCGCACCGTCGCCTCGACGGCGAGCACCCCTGGCGCTTCCTGCCGGAACGAAACCTCGGCGCCGTCGATCGGCAGTGGATGGCACAGCGGAATGAGCTGGGGGGTCTGCTTGGCTGCGAGGATTCCCGCCGTCCGCGCCACCGCGAGGACGTCTCCTTTCGGCAGATCACCGGCGAGGATACGCGCAAGCGTCTCGGCTTTCATGTGAATGCGCCCAGCAGCAACCGCCCGCCGGCTGGTGACGTCCTTGCCCGAAACGTCGACCATCCGGGCGCGACCCTGCGAGTCGGTGTGTGTGAGTTCTCCCATCGCTAAACCCCATGAAGCGGCCCGCCCGGAGGCGCAACGTCCCGGCCTTTCCCCGCGGGCACCCGGCCAGACACCGGCGACATGCAGATCTCTTCGGGGCGCCGATCGCAGCGTGACACGCAGGCTGCGCAACCATGCATCATGCTTCCCAAGCGACCGGCATCGAGACGGCCGCAAACCCGAGCAAAGCAAGCCGGGAGATCGTGGCACGGCGCCGCACCATCCGCGCGGTTGCAAGCTCTCGGCGATGTTCATATACGGCTTGAGTCCGCAGGTCCACGCCCGGACCGATCCACGCGGCACTCGCAAAACGATGGAACGAGAACATTACAGAGTCATCGTGCTCGGTTCGGGCCCAGCCGGTCTCACGGCCGCCCTCTACGCGGCGCGCGCCGACCTCGAACCACTCGTGGTCGAGGGCACCCAGCCCGGCGGGCAGCTCACGATCACGACCGAAGTCGAGAATTACCCGGGATTCCCGGAAGGCCTTCAGGGGCCGGAGATGATGGACCGCTTCCGCCGCCAGGCCGAGCGCTTCGGCACGCGATTTGCGCAAGGAGACGTGGTCTCGGCCGAGCTCGGAGGGGATCGGCACGTGTTGCGCACGGCGGACCGGGAACTTTCGTGCGACGCGCTGATCATCGCCACCGGTGCCTCGGCGCGGTTGCTCGGCCTGGAATCCGAAAAGCGCCTGATGGGTCACGGCGTGTCGGCCTGCGCCACGTGCGACGCTTTCTTCTTCCGCGACAAGAAAGTCCTCGTCGTCGGCGGCGGCGACTCGGCAATGGAAGAGGCGACCTTTCTCACGAAGTTTGCCAGCTCGGTGACGATCGTCCACCGCCGCGAAGGGTTCCGCGCGTCCAAGATCATGCTCGACCGGGCGCGGGCCAACGACAAGATCGACTTCGTCGTGAATGCGGTGATCGAGGAGATCCACGGTGACCCCGCCGCGGGAGGTGTCACCGGCGTGACCTTGCGTGACACGGTGTCGGGCGAGACCCGCCGGATCGAGTGCGACGGCGTCTTCATGGCGATCGGCCACGAGCCGAACACGTCTTTGTTCAAGGGCCAACTCGAGCTCGACGAGAAAGGCTACATCGTCACCGAACCCCGAAGCACGCGCACGAGCGTCGCCGGGGTGTTCGCCTGCGGGGACGTGCAGGATCCCGTTTACAGACAAGCGGTGACGGCGGCCGGCAGCGGCTGCATGGCGGCGATCGACGCCGAGCGCTGGCTCGAGGAAGCGGCCTGAGCCGGGCCGAGCCCGGCCCGCCGGCGATGCGCCGACCTCCGGCAAGCGCGCACCAAAGGACGCTTCCACTCCGGCGGCGGCTCAAGAAGACCGGCGTGGCGGCCCTTTCGCTGATCGCCCCGCTGCTCTACCGCGCGTACATGGCGCTGGTGTGCGCCACGAGCCGCATCGACCTGAGTGGGCTCGAACCGCTGTTCGCTTCGCGCTCAACTGGCAGCTCGGCCATCTTGGCCCTGCTTCACCAGGACGTGTTCGCCGGGCCGTACCTGATCCGCAACCGGCGCATCATCACCTTCGTCAGCATCAGCGATGCCGGCACGATCGTCGCCTCGCTTCTCGAGCGACTCGGCTTCTGCGTCGAACGCGGCGGAACATCGAGCCGCATGAGCCGTTTGGTCCCCGTGTTCTCCCGGCTCGTGGCCCGCTGCCGCGAACACACGCGCCACGGCGGCGCAATCGTCGTGTTCGCCTGCGACGGTTCGCGCGGGCCGGCGGGCGCGGTCCAGCCCGGAGTGGCCCTATTCGCAATGAAGACCGGCGCGCGCATCTACTGCGCCAAGCTCGATGCCCGCCCGGCGATGTACCTGCGCACGTGGGACCGAACGCTGATTCCCCTGCCCTTCAGCCGAATCCGGGTCCACGTGGACGGACCGATCGAAGTACCGGGGGGCCGCAAACGCGAGGACCTCGACGGGTTGCGGCTGCGAATCGAAAAGTCGCTGCACGAGCTGCACGCGCGCGCGTTCGGCGGCCGGCGTCCGATCCCGAAGTTGATCGGACTCGGCGAGGCGGGACGGCCGGCCCGCGCCGGCCGCATCCCAGCCCGGAGCTAGCCTGCGCGGGGGATCCGGCTCAGGCGACGCGGCGAACCACCACGCCGTGCTCGGCGAGGAACTCCTTGCACTCGGCGATCGTGTAGTCACCGTAGTGGAAGATCGATGCGGCGAGAACGGCATCGGCCTTGCCCGTCGTCAGGCCTTCGAGCAGATGCTCTGGGGCACCGACACCGCCGCTGGCGATCACCGGAATCCGAACGTGCTCGGCGACGGCGCGGGTGAGCTTGAGGTCGTAGCCGGCCCTCGTCCCGTCGCGGTCCATGCTCGTCAACAAAATCTCACCGGCGCCGAGCTCTTCCATGCGCCGGCACCAGCGCAGTGCATCGATCCCCGTGGGGCGGCGCCCTCCGTGCGTGTACACTTCCCAGCCGCTGCGATCCTGGTCGTCGACGAGAAGCTCCGGATAGGTCGCAGCCCACTGGGGGCGACTGCGCTCGGCACCCGTACCGCCGTCGCTGCGGCTGCGGGCATCGACGGCAACCACCGTACACTGGCTGCCGAACCGCCGGGCGGCTCGCCCGACGAAGTCGGGATCGAGTACCGCCGCCGTATTGATCGAAACCTTGTCGGCCCCCGCTTCGAGCAGCGCCCGCACGTCCTCTTCGGTCTTCACGCCGCCACCCACGGTCAGGGGCATGAAGACCTGCTCGGCCGTTGCACGGACCACGTCGAGAATGATCGAGCGC
>CAZQYE010000246.1:1761-3767 GCA_964597375.1 uncultured Myxococcales bacterium | reverse complement strand
AGTTCTGAAACGAGATCCACCCAGCTCGCCACGAGCGCCATTTCCTCGGTGACGTTGTACGTTCGATCCGTCCATCGGACGTCGAGGCGGTGAAGCTCGAAGCTCGCCCGCGCGACGAGAGAGGTCGCATCCTGGATGTCCTCGTCCGAGCGCAACAGGTCGTGGTAGCGCGTCCCCTCGACGCCGTCGACGACGGCCATGCCCAGTGGTTCGAGATAGGCACGCGGCGGCGCAACACGAAGAAACGAGTCCCTCGCGGCCAGCGCCTTATAGGCCGTCTCGTGAAGCCGGTAACCGCGACCGGCGCCTCGGGACTCGACGGCCACTTTGCCGTAACACACACGCCCGTCCTTTTCGCGGATCCGAATCTGACAGCGAATTCCCGGCCGGTAGGCCACCGGAACGCACTCCTTGGCCTCGATGGCACCAGCGCTCGAGCGAATGACGGCTTTCGGCCGGAGACAGTCGGCCAACGTCGGAAGTCGGTAGTCGATGGGGAACACCTGCAGGACGAGGTCCTCGGCCATGCGCTGGGTCGCGCAGTGCGGGCACACCCCGCGCCGCGCCAGCTTCTCGACATGGCGGCGCGTCGCACGCCGCACGACACGGGCCGCCTTGTCGGGGGAAAGCAAGAACGCCGCTGCGTGCACAGTACGGTCGTCGTCGAAGCGCAGCTTGTAATACACATTGAAGTGGCGGCCCGGCTTCACCCACAACGTCACCAGCTCGGCCTCCACCGGCCTCCGGCCCTCGGCGACCGGCAGTTCGGCGACGAGGTCGGAGAAAATCTCCGGACTCAACATCTCGCGGGCGCGCTCGAACGAAACGGATTGCTTCAGTCCCACCTCAGCCATGCTTTTCCCTCTCGATTTGACGCATCATCGCGAGGACGCGCTTCGCATTGCGCTTCCACGTGTAGCTGCGGCACAGTTTGCGCCTTGCCTCCGCGGCGAGACGCCTGGCAAGCGCGGGATGCCGCCTCAGTTCGTCGATGCGGTCGGCTAATTCGGAAATGGCCCCGGGTTTCTGCAGTAGCGCCGTGCGCCGGTGCTCGAGGACTTCGGAAATCTGCCCGATATCGCTGGCGACGATCGGCACGCCGGCGGCCATGTACTCGTAGATCTTGATCGGAGAGAAGTAGAACCCGGAAAGCCGAGCGTAGGGCGCAACGGCGACGTCCATGCGCGCCAGCAGCGCTGGCACCTCGCGATGTCCGACCCCTCCCGTAAACTCCACCGCATCCGCCAAGCCCATCGCTCGGGCCTGCTTTTCCAAGGGTCGCCGCAGCGGTCCGTCCCCCACGACGAGCAAGCGGTAGCCGTCCCAGCGGCGGTGCAGCATCCGGAAGGCCCGCAGTAGGTGCTCGATCCCGTGCCAGGGCTTGAGGCTTCCAACGAAGCCGACGGTGAACCGACTGCGATAGGCTCGCTCCCGGCGGCGGCGCGCGACCGCGCGAGGATCGTAACGTCCCGGATCGGCGGCGTTGGGAAGCACGCGCACGGCGCCCCGGCGCACGCCGTGGCTGCAGACGAAGTCGGCGAGTTGCCGCGAGGGAACGACGACTCGATCGGCACTGCGCAGGACATAGCCCTCGAGGTCCGCTGCAGCCGCCTCGTTGGCAAGGTGCCGGTAGCGCCGCTGTTCGTCGACCAGCGGCGCGTTCACCTCGAGTACATAGGGCACTTTGAGCGCCCGGGCGACACCGGCCGCCGCAAAGCTCCACAGAGAATAGCGCTCGTAGATCCCGTCGATTCCCCACGACCCGTTCAACCGCTCGATCGCCTTCGCCATCGGCTGGTTTAGGAGCAGAGCTCGCACTTCACTCGCCCGTTCCCGCCGCTTGGGCGTCGTCGCACCCGCATACAGAACGTGGCGGGCCTGTCTGGCAGGCTTCGAGCCGCCCACGTCGACGACCGGTGCCGGGAGAAACAACGGGTCGATGGGATCGGCAACCCGCGCGGCAATCACCTGCACATCGGCCTGGGATTCGAGCAGGGCCCGAACCA
>CAZQYE010000246.1:0-1661 GCA_964597375.1 uncultured Myxococcales bacterium | reverse complement strand
ACCCGCGCGGCAATCACCTGCACATCGGCCTGGGATTCGAGCAGGGCCCGAACCAATTCCCCCACGTGGATAGATGCCCCTTTGTACCCTCCGACGGGAACGCCGCGATCGGCGCACACGTACGCGATGTGCGGGCGCTCTTTCATACGCCCTCCGCAATCGGCCCGCGCTTGACGAACATGTCTCTGATGCGGCCGGCATTCGCATGCAGATCGAAGAGCTGCTCCACACGCCGGCGGCCGGCTCTTCCCATCGCCGCAGCCCGCTCGTGATCCGACAGCACCTCGGCGACCGCATCGGCGAAAGGCTCGACGCGCCCCGGCTCGACCAGACGGCCGGTCTCCCCGTCGACGATGATCTCGGGAATCCCCGAAAGCGCCGTGGAAATGACCGGCCGGCCGCAGGCCATCGCCTCGAGCAAGACCGTCGGAAGGGCATCGACGTTACCGTCGCGCGCGACGATGCAAGGCAAAACGACGACAGAGGCATCGTGCAGCCGCTCGCCCACTTCCTCGGTGGTCAGTGCACCTCGGAAACGCACGACTTCTTCGAGCTCAAGGTCACGAACACGAGCGACCAGCGCCTCGCGTTCTGCTCCATCGCCGATCAGCTCGCACTGAAGCGACACGCCTCGGTCCACCAGCACGCGGCAAGCGTCGATCAGAAGATGGAACCCCTTCTTCTCGACCAGCCTCCCCACCCCGACGACCAGAGGCGGCTCGCGCCGCGGAATCTCCGTGACACGGAACCGCTCGAGATCCACGCCGTTGTAGAGTCTGACGATCTTGTCCGCATCCTTACTGTTCGGCCCGACGAGCTTCCGCAGATGGCGCAGGTTGTAGTCCGTCACGGTAACCACGAACGCGGCGCGTTGGATTTTCCAGCGCAGCACGTCCTGGTCGACGTCCTCGTGATAAATGTCCTTGGCGTGAGCCGTCATGCTGTAGCTGCATCCCGCCAGCTCCGACGCCAGAGCCGCTACGTGGGCGGCGCGCGACGCGAAATGCGCGTGCAAGTGATCAATCCCGCGAGCCTCGACTTCTCCGGCAAGGGCCAGAGCAAGGCGAACGTACTTGCGCGGAAGAATCCGGTCCCGCATCTCCTCGCCCACTTTCAATCGCTTGGCGAGTCTTTTTCGCGTCTTGCCGACGATCTCCTCGGCCGGCAATTCGTCCTCGATGTACACGACCGGCGCCTTGAGCTCGCCGAGAATCCCATGCGTTACGTTCCCGGCGGGATTGTGGTGCAGCGAAAAAACGACCGGGTTTTCTCCGTGCGCCTCGAGAGCCCGCACTTCGTTGATGACAAACGTCTCCGACACCCGCGGGAACACCTTGAGGACGTACCCGACGTTCGGGGAATCCGCTGCGGGCGCCGGCCGGCGATCCGCGGCCCCGGAGGCCGACTCGACGGCTCGACTCATGGCCGTTCTCCTTTTTTCTTACTCTCGTAAACGATCCGACAGCGATGCTTCACGCATACCGCACGCGCATCCGACCGACACAGGTCGAGCTGCACACATACGGGCGGGGGCTTGCATGCGCTCTTGAGGAACACTCGTAGTTCATCACGGTGCCACACGGTCACCGCCGCTTGCGCACCCCCTTGAGAGCAGGGACAGCAGCCGATGCGGTCTACGATCGTGCACTGTTCGTCGGTCG
>CAZQYE010000245.1:0-3767 GCA_964597375.1 uncultured Myxococcales bacterium | reverse complement strand
CGGCCATTCACCACGTGTTGACGTCGTTCGGCGAGCAGCCGTTTCGCTCTCTGCGAAGCTCGAACGGGGGCCGGCAAGGCCAGACGTTCACCGGCTCGCACTTGGCCGAGGTCAATCTGCAGCTCGCGCCCGCCGAATTGCGCCGCTTTTCGAGCACCGAGGTCGCCAAGCGCTGGCGCGAGCTGGCAGGCCCGATCCCCGATGCCGAGGAACTGTCGTTCAGTGCTACGCTGTTCAATGCGGGTGCGGCCATCGCCGTGCGCCTGGCGGGCAGCAACGTCGACCATTTGATCGAAGCGGCCGACCGCCTGAAGTCGGCGCTGTCGGAGTATCCCGGCGTCTACGACATCGCCGACTCCTTCCAGCCCGGCAAACGGGAGCTCAAGCTGGCGATCAAACCCGAAGCCGAGGCTCTCGGGCTTACGCTGGCGGACTTGGCACGACAAGTACGGCAGGCCTTCTACGGTGAAGAGGCGCAGCGGGTGCAGCGCGGCCGCGAGGACGTCAAGGTCATGGTACGTTTTCCGGCTTCTGAGCGCCGCTCGATCGCCGACATCGAAAACATGCGTATCCGGGCTCCGGGCGGCATCGAGGTTCCGTTCTCGACCGTAGCCTCCGCCACGTGGGCCCGGGGATACGCGACGATCCAGCGGGCGGATCGCCAGCGGATCGTCGACGTCACGGCCGACGTCGACGCACGCGTCGCCAACGCGAACGAAGTCCTTGCGGACCTCAAGCGCACGCTGCTACCAACGCTGGTCTCCGACTATCCCGGCCTCCACTACTCGCTGGAAGGTGAAACCCGCGAACAGAACGAAACGATGTCGAGCCTGATGCGAGGCTTCGCCATTGCGCTACTTGCGATCTTCGCATTGATGGCGATTCCGCTGGGCTCCTATATCCAGCCGCTCATCGTCATGACAGCGATTCCGTTTGGAATCACCGGCGCCGTGTGGGCTCACATCGTCCTCGGCATGGACCTCTCGTTCCTGTCCGTGTTCGGCATCGTCGCCCTCGTCGGTGTGGTCGTCAACGACAGTCTCGTACTCGTCGACTACATCAACAGCCGGCGGCAGGCGGGCGAACCGATCGGAACCGCGGTGCACGAGGCCGGCGTCGCCCGCTTCCGCCCGATCCTACTGACGTCGCTCACGACGTTCGCCGGGCTCACCCCGATTCTGCTCGAGCGGAGTCTTCAAGCCCAGTTCCTGGTTCCCATGGCGGTCTCACTCGGATTCGGAGTGGTGTTCGCCACTTCGGTGTCGCTCGTCGTCGTTCCGTGCAGCTACTTGATTCTGGCCGATCTCGGCTCGCTCGTACGCCGGCGATCGGAGAGAGAAGCGCTCGAAACCGAAGCAGCAACCGAAGCGGCCGCCATGCCGCGATCGTTCCAAGGCTGAGCGGCCCGCCTCGAGCCGGGCCAATGCGTGACGCAGAACGCCCCTCGGGGCAGGCGCTTGGTTGGTTCCGGGCAGTTACTCCTGCGGGAAAGCGATCATCAAACGGTAGGAGCCGATCGTCGAAAATCCGAGCCGTTCGTAAACGCTCCGGCCCATCGGAGATGCCTGCAGGCACACCGCTCGGGCCCCGAGCTCGAAAGCGCGATTCGTCACGGCCTGGGTGCATGCCGCCGCCAGTCCGCGGCCCCGGGCCGCCGGAATCGTGCTCACCCAGTACACGCCAGCGATTTCATGGCTCATCAGCACGAACGCCGCAGCCGCCGGAGAGTCCCCCGTGTAGGCCACCACTGCTTGGACGTGGGGAAGCAGCAGAAGTCGCCCGGAACCGAACACGTAGTCGGTCGCGTCGGGCGGAATGTCGTAGGTCTGCCAGGCCTCGGCGGCGACCCGGTGGAAGTCCTCGGCGGTCTGAGCAGCGTCCACCCACGATAGGCGGCAATCATCGGTCGTGGCCGGTCGTTCGAGCGGCGCCTCGGTCACCATCGCCGGTAGCTCGCCCCACTCGCGCATCTCCGCCTCCGCCGCCGCCCGGCCGAGGTCGGAGTCATCGACCGCCGCGCGCAAGATGACCGTGCACCCTTGGCCGCGCGGCACGTAGAAGTTGACGATCCTGTCGACGCAGGTCTCCGCGTCGATCCTGTGATCCATGCGCAACGCGCTGTTCACCAGCGGATGAGGGTGTCCGGCCAGGGTAACGACGATCCCATCCTCTTCGATGACGCTTCCCCCGCCACACCGCGCCTCCTCCCGCAGAACCTCCGCGTAGTTGAGATCGCCGCGCAACAACAACTCGTCCCGGTCCATCGCCTCGCGCCTCCTCGCTCCCCGAGCTAGCCCCGCTTATAGCACCCTGGGCCGGTCCGACGCTACGGGCGGGGGCCGAAAAGCCCAGAAAAACCCAAAGCAGTGTCTTGAACGCCCTTCGCCTCGCAATGGGGCCGATCGCCGAGCCCGGCTCTCGGCGTCAGTCTCAGCACGTGCCGCGCGCACAGTCTCGGCAGGCAGCGGGCCTTGTGTGCCGGTTGGCGTTACAGGAAACTAGATCTTCGGCATGGGCCAGACCCCGACGCGATCGATCGTACTGCTTTCAGTCACCTGGTTCTTTCTGATCGGGGCGCTGGGCCTGTTCTTCCCGTACTACTCGTTGTACCTGAGCGCCAACGCCGGCCTTTCCGGCTCCCAGGTCGGCCTGGTCATGGCGACCATTCCCCTGGTCGGTATCATCGTACAGCCGCTTTGGGGACGCCTTGCCGACCTCACGGGTTCGCGCAAACGGGTGTTCACGGTCATCACCGTCGGCGCCGCTCTCGGCTACGCCGGCCTCTATCCAGTGCGCAGTTTCCCCGGACTCGTCGCCGGCACGGCGCTCTTGGCCGTCTTCTCGGCCGCGGCGATTCCATCGTGCATCGCACTCAGCATGGCGCTGCTGCGGGGAACCGGACCTCATACCTTCGGATTGGTTCGTGCCTGGGGGACGGTTGGTTTCTTGATTGCCGTGGTCGCCTTTCCCGCGGTGGTCGGGCCCGCCGACCCCCAAACGGGAACCGCAGCGGCACGCGATGGACTCGGACTGATCCTGCCGCTGACCGGCGTCTTCACCCTGATGGCTGGACTCACCGCCGCTCGGCTCCCCCGAGACGAACAAGTTACGGTCCGAGCGTCCCGGGGAGACTGGCGCCTTCTCGCGCGCGACGGACCGTTCGTGCGACTTCTAGCGTTCGTGCTGGCCACGTACTTCTTTCTTCAAGGGCCGATCGCCCTGTTCCCGATTTTCGTTCGCTCGCTCGGGGGCTCGGTCGAGATGGTCAGCCGTATGTGGATTTTCATGTTGGCTCTGGAGATCCCGTTGGTGGCGCTGTCGGGGACGGGGTTTCGCTGGCTCGGCCCGCGCGGGCTGCTCGCTCTCGGAGTAGGATCGGGCGCAATTCGCTGGCTCGTCTCCGCCCTGGCGGGCGACCTGCGAGTCGTCTACGCAGTGCAGATCCTGCACGGAGTGACGGTCATGGGCCTGATCATCGGCGGTCCGATCTACGTCGAGGCGGTCGTACCGGCTCGCCTGCGCGCTACGGGACAGGCCATGCTCTCGATGGTCGGCATGGGGGCTGGCGGAATCCTGTCGAATCTCGTCTCGGGTTGGCTCATCGACCACCTCGGTCCCGCAGCGCCTGCACTGTTCGGAGGCGCGGGCGCCCTGCTACTCACGGTTTCGATGGGCGTGCTGGTACCGCCGCCACGACGCCTCGTGCACCCCGAGGATCTGCCGAAAGCCGTGGCGCCCGATCTACCGTAGCGCGCCGCAGCTTGCCC
>CAZQYE010000244.1:0-3807 GCA_964597375.1 uncultured Myxococcales bacterium | reverse complement strand
CTCGGCTATTTCTTCGGCGCGCTGCGGCGCATGGACGTGACGACGCTCACCGATGTCGTCGTGTACCTCGGCGGGCCGGCGCTGGTGTACACGGCCCTGGTCGATGCGAAGCTCGATCCGAATGAAGCCGGCCTACTGGCCGCCGGCGCCGTCGTCCTGGTGCTCGGCCCCGGACTGCTCTTGGCGGCGGTGGTGCGGCAACCGCGGGGACTTCTACTACCGGCCATGTTCATGAACGCGGGCAACATGCTGCTGCCGCTCTGCCTGTTTGCGTTCGGCAAGGCCGGGCTCGCCCGCGGGACGGTCATCTTCGTGGTCGTTGCGGCCTTGCACAGTACGTTGGGGGTGACGATCGCGAGCGGCCGCTGGACGCTCGGGCCGATGCTCCGGTTGCCGTTCATTTACGCAGTCGTGGCGGCGTTTGCGGTTCGATCCGGGTGGCTCGTGTTGCCGGAGATTGCGATTCGCATCGTGGCTTTGCTCAGCCAATTGGCGATTCCGTTGATGCTGCTCGCTCTTGGGTTGCGGCTTCGGTCCGTACGCATCGACTCGTGGCGGCGACCCCTGCTTGCAGGGGTCGCTCGGATGGGCGGGGGGTATCTCTGCGGATTGGCGTTCGTGACCGCGTTCGGGGTGGCGGGCACGAGCAGGGCCTGCCTGCTGCTGGCTGCCACCATGCCGTCGGCCGTGGTCAATTTTGCGTTCGCCGAAACCTATCGAAACGAGCCCGCCGAGGTCGCTGCAACGGTGGTGTTGACGACGCTGGCGTCGGTCGTGGCGGCGCCGCTGGTGCTCGCTCTCGGGGTTTGAATCACCGGCATCGCCAAGCCTCGGCTGGACCGGTTTGGAGGAAGTCGCCCGCGGCGTTATAGAGATGCGGCGATCGCGCAGACCGAAGCGAGGCCGGGAAACCGCCGGTCGGGGAAGATCCGAATGACTGGAGCAACGGGAAAGAAGCATCGGGAAACGAGTCGCGCGGCGTGGTGCAGGCGCCCTCGGTGGGGGGGCGTGTTCGTTTTGTTGCTAGGGGCCCTGATGGGAGCGGCCGTTGTTCCCATTCCCACTGGCGCTCAGGGTCCGAGCGCTACCCAGGCACCGCCCGGACACGACGACCGTACGCCGGGGCCGGACGCCAATCTCGACCGGGTCCTCGACGAGGTCGGCGCCCTGGCCCCCGAACTTCTGTCGCGCTACATCGCGATCGATACGCGCAATCCTCCGGGCAACGAAACCGCTGGCGCTCGTTTTCTCTCCGAGGTTCTCGAGCGCGAGGGCATCGAGTCTCAGGTGATCGAGTCGCAGCCCGGGCGCGGCAACCTGTATGCCAGGCTCGAAGGAACCGGCGCGAAACGTCCCGTGATCTTGCTCAGTCATATCGACGTCGTGCCGGCCGAAGCGGAGCGCTGGCGCCACGACCCGTTCGCCGGGGCGATCGACGAGGGGCAAGTGTGGGGGCGGGGTGCGCTCGACTGTAAGGGAATCGGAATCACGGAGCTGCTCTCGGTGATCGCGATTCATCGGGCGGGCCTGCGTTTGGATCGAGACGTGATCCTGCTCGCCACTGCGGACGAGGAAATGGGTGGACGCCTCGGCGCGGGCTGGATGGTCGAACATCACATGGATCTTCTCGGCGACGCCGAGTTCGTGCTCAACGAAGGCGGGTTCATCCGCACGGCGCCCGACGGCCGCCTCCTGTTCGATTTGAGCGTGGCGGAGAAGGGCCCGTGTTGGTTCCGCGTGGTGGCCGAAGGCACGCCGGGGCACGCATCGCGTCCGGCCGCGGAAACCGCGGTCACTCGCTTGGTCGCCGCCCTCGACCATCTCGTGCGGTGGGAACGCCCGCTCGCCGTCGGCCCCGTCGTTGCCGGCTACTTCGCCGCCTACGCCACGCTCGACGAACAGCACGCGCGACAGTTTCGCCAGCTCGAACGATCGCTCGAGGATCCGGAGTTTCGGAGCTGGTTCTTGAGTAAACCGGCGAACGCCGCCTTGGTGCGCGATACGGTGACACCGACGGTGCTGAGCGGCAGCGCCAAGACGAACATCGTGCCCGCCGAAGCAATGGCCGAAGTCGATAGCCGCTTGCTTCCGGGACACCGCTGCGCCGACTTCCTCGACGAGGTGCGCAAGCGGATCGGCAGCGAACACGTCCGAGTGGAACCGATGAGCGTTGCTTTCCCTTCGTCGCAATCGGGTCTCGACAACGCGTTGACGAAGGCTGTCGAGGCTCTGGCTTCCAAGGAGCCGAGCGGCGCGGTCGTACTGCCTGGTTTGCTGAGCGGTTTCACCGACAGTCATTACTTTCGTGAGCATGGAATGGCGGCCTACGGCTTCGTACCGATTCGCGTCAGTCCTGAGCAACGCGAAACGATGCATGGTCCGAACGAACGGATCGACGCAGGAGAACTCGCAAAGGGCGTACGCCGGCTCGTCGAGCTGCTCCGGCTCGTTTCACGGTAACCGAGATCGCAGGCGTGCGTAGCCGGAGGCGCTAGAGTTGCCTCGTTTGCAGCGACGATAGTATCTTGAAGGCAGACTCGGATCCCCGGTCATGCTTGGGCAGGTGGATGACGAGGGGGTGTGTATGGCGGATGTGGGTTACGGCTCGCCCGGGCTCGGCAAGTCCCTGCGAAGTTTAGTGGACATCGTGCGTGGCCTCGAGCGTGAAGTCGAAATCCTGTTCGAGCAGTCGAATGGGCACGAACAGGATGAGCGACGGCAAGGCTCCGGTGGCGCGCGGCCGTTCGGCTGGAAATTTCTCGCGCCCTGGTTCGGTGGTCTGTTTGGCTCGTGGGCTCCCGACGGCGCGGCGGTTGCTCGCGAACTCGCTCGATTGGCCGGCTTAGCGGATGCCGCGTCCCTCAGGGCATTGCGTGCGGACTTGGAGACGCTCGCGGCCCGGGTGGCGGACAGCGGTGGCCGAGATCGCGAGTTCGCTGGGGAAATCAAGCGCTTGCGGGCGCTCGTCACCCGCCTCGAGGGCGCCGTGGAAAGCATTGCTCGGGTGCAGGGACGGTCGCTGGCCCGCTTGCGCGCGCACGAGCGCCAAATCGAGCATGTCGAGAGGTTGACCGCGCGGCGTGATGACCACATTACTCGACTCATTCGCGATACGGCGGGCCAGCGCGTGCAGCTCGAGAAGTTGGCGAGCCGGATTCCCCCCGAGGGCGAGGCGCCTGCCGCGGCGACCGAGCGACTCGACGAGACGCGCAAGCGTCTCGAGCAAGTCGAGAACCGCTTGAGCGACTTGCGAAGACTTCAGTCGGCGGGCGCGCAGAACGTGATCGAAACGCTCGAGAGCATCCGAGATCGCGTGGCGCGCCTGGAGGTACGAGCCGCTGAGATGACCCGCGAGGCCCGCGCCAAGGGCGGACGCCTCGACGCGCTGGCACGGCACGTCGCGAACGTAGACAACCGACTGTCGGCAGCCCTGGGCCGGCATCGAGAGGCGTTGGTGCGACAGCCGGAAAGGCGGGGCGAGTCTGTGTCCGCGACCGGCTGAGACCGCTCGAGGCGACAGATGAAGATAGCAAAACGGCAATATGCGGCGTGTGCGACGGCGTTGATCCTCGGCGCCTTGATCGTCGGCTGTTCCCGCGGCGACTCGAAGAAGAACACCGCCGCGGAGGATTCCGCGCCGGTCATCGAGAAGATCGAAGGGATGCGGTACTACGTCGGCGGGCCGGTCATGAAAGCCGACAAGTACGGGAGGCTGCGTCTTGGCGGGTTCAACGGCCAGGTTACGACACCGTCGAGTCGAGGCCTTCTCATCGGCTATAAACCGAACGACGACGGCACCTTCGAGTA
>CAZQYE010000243.1:0-3842 GCA_964597375.1 uncultured Myxococcales bacterium | reverse complement strand
TGACTGCGCGCCGAATTGGCGACGCACAGAAACAACACTCCCTTTCGCCGCTTCACAAAGCCTCCCGTAAAAACTCATCGCGATCGTGTCGACGATCGGCGCGGCAGGTCGTCTTGATCGGACCCGGCCGCGGCCTTGCTCCGAACTCGGGACGCGGCCTCGCCTCAGATCCAGCAGCCGGTCTCGCCGCGGACCCGGCACCCGGCCTTCCTCCGGACCCAGCATCCGCCGTTGCCCCGAACTCGGCACGCGGCCTCGCCTCAGATCCAGCATCCGGTCTTGCCGCAGACCCGGCACCCGGCCTCGCCGCGGACCGAGCACCCAAGACCGCCGCGCGACGACTCCAAGCATGTCGCCTGCCGCACCGCCAAAGACCGGATAGCCGGCCGGCTCGACGCCGGGCCACCCCGGTCGAGCAAAGGATCGGCGCCACCTCGGCACCCTAAGGCCGCTCGCGTCACGGCCGTCCACGCCGGATCGGCAGGCGGCTCAACGCCGGTCTGTCCGCCGGTGGAACAAGTTTCGACCAACCCGGTCGAATCAGCAATGCCCCAGGGTTTGCCCGCCCCCCGATCCGGGGCCATAAACCGGGGCCGTGTGCCCCCAAGCGAGTCATGACACCCTCGGCGCGATCGCCGCTGAGGTCATCGCATGCCGGAAGTGCCCGCGCCTAGTGGCCCACTGCGAGCACATCGCGCGCGTCAAGCGCCGCGCTTTTCGAAACGAAGAATACTGGGGGCGGCCGGTGCCCGGCTTCGGTGATACCCAAGCCGGCCTCATACTCGTCGGTCTGGCACCGGCCGCTCACGGAGCCAACCGGACCGGCCGGATGTTCACCGGTGACCGAAGCGGCCAGTGGTTGTATCGGGCTCTGCACCGCGCCGGTTGGGCCAACACGCCGCAGTCCAACCACCGAAGCGACGGCCTGCGCTTGCGCGGAGCGTACGTGACCGCCGCCGCCCGGTGTGCCCCGCCGGCCAACAAACCGACGCGAGAGGAGCTCGGGCGGTGCCGCCCTTTTCTCGAACGCGAACTCGCGTACTTTCTCGGTCGCGCCCGGCGACGGCCTATAGTCGTGCTCGCACTCGGTCGGATCGCTCACGATGCCTGCCTCGACGCATTGAGAAACATCGGCATTGGCGTGCCGCGCCCAAAACCCCGCTTCGGTCACGGAGCCATGACCGCTCTCGACACCAATGTGACGCTGCTCTGCTCGTACCATCCAAGCCAGCAGAACACGCAGACCGGCCGGCTCACGGAGCCGATGTTCGATTCAGTGTTCCATGCGGCGCGCCGCCTTCTCGAGCCGTAAGAACACTCGCCAGGCAACTCTGAGCCGGCGCTCCAGCGTCAACTTCGCGAGTCCTCACGGCGAAGCGCGCTGGGCGTCACCGGGGCGTCTCGGCCACAGCGGCTAAAGACGACGGCGAATCGACGGGTGGAAAGAAAGCACCGCGGTACCGATCAGTGCGGGCAGACACGCTCGAGAAATTCGATCACGGCATCGGCGAAGCGATCGTTCTGGTCACCGGCGACCATGTGTGCGGCGTCTTCAACGTCGACGAACTCGGCATGCGGCACCAGCTCGAGAAACTCGCGCGCGCCTTCCTCGCTGACGACGTCGCTCATTCGGCCGCGCACGAGGAGCGTAGGAACCGAAAGCGTTTTGGCCGCTTCGGCCAGCGCACTGATCCGACTGCTGCGCGCGCCGCGTGCCGCGGCTTCGAGAAAGGCTGGATCCCAGTGCCAGTGGTAGCGACCGTCCTCGCCGAGACGAAGATTTTTCTTGAGCCCCGAGTAGTCACGCGGCGGCGGCCGGTGCGGCAAGAACTCGCGCACCGCTTGAGCCGCCTCTTCGATCGACGCAAACCCCTCGGGGTGGGCGGTCATAAAGTCCACGATGCGCTGCACACCCTGGCGATCGAGCTTCGGCGTAACGTCGACGAGCACCAGAGCCCGCGCGCTGCCCGGGTAGAACATCCCCTCGAACATCAGCGACACGAGCCCGCCGAGCGAAGCTCCGACCAAAGCAGGCTGCTTCTCGAGGGACTCGACGACGACCTTGAGATCCTCGACGTAGCATTCGAAGCGGTAGTCGCCGCCGCTGTGCCAGTCGCTTTCGCCGTGCCCACGCTGGTCGAGCGAGATCGCGTAAAACCCCTTGCTTGCCAGCGCCTCGCCGGTGCTGCCCCAGGCGTGGCGCGTTTGACCACCGCCGTGCAACAGGATCACGGGCTGTGCCGACGGATCACCCCAGGTGTCCGCTACCAAGGTGAGGCCGTCGACCGCTTGGTATGTTCGAGTCTCTCTTTTCATGGAACTCGCCGCAGGCCGGAATCTCGAAAGCCGGAAGCCTTGGGGAACCTCCGAGTTCCGCCACAGCCCGACAAAACTATTCGCCGGCACCACCTGCGTCAATCGCGCCGACCACGCCGTCATCGGCGCGCCGAGCCCTCGACGTCCCCTACGAGCCGGCGCACCTCGCGGCGCAACAGTTTGCCATTTGGGCTGTAGGGCAAGCGGTCGACCGTCGTGATCGAACGCGGGAGCTTGTGCGGGGCGAGTCGGCTGCGGCACCATTGCTCGACCGCCTGCACGTCGACGGAGCGCCCTTCCCCGGCAACCAACACCGCGGCGACACGCTGCCCCCAGCGCGGATCGTCGACGCCAACCACGGCCGCATCGGCAACATCGGGGTGCGAGCGCAGCACGGCCTCAACTTCCTCGGGCGCGACGTTTTCGCCACCGCTCACGATCAAGTCGGTGCGGCGCGTGACGACGTAGAGCCTGCCTGCCTCGTCCACGCGGCCGATATCGCCCGTGTGCAACCAGCCGTCTCGAGTCACCGGGCGCAGAGCGCCGCTGTGGTCGAAGTAGCCGATGGCCACTTGCGGGCCGCGGACGAGAATCTCGCCGTAGCCACCGGCATCGGGCTGGTCGATCCGAAGCTCGACGCCTTCGAGCGGCGTTCCGCAAGTACCGGGACAGTAGCGAGCTTCAGTTGGCGTCGCCGTAACGACCTGCGATGCCGTCTCGGTCAAGCCGTACGTCGGAAACACGGGAAGCCCGGCGGCGAGAGCTCGATCGATGATCTCGGGGCCGATCGGACCGCCGCCGACGAGGACGCAGCGCAGCTTGCCCGTAGCCCGCAGGCCCTCGTCGAGCATCCGCGCGAGCATGGTCGGAACCAAGGAGACATGGGTAACGGCATGCCGTTCGATCAGGGCACAGGCCCAGCGCGCATCGAACTCACCGCCGAAAACGACCGTCGCCCCGGCAATCGCCGCGCGGACCAGGATCGAGAGGCCCGCCACGTGGTGCATGGGCACGACCGAAAGCCAGCGGTCGCCGGGACGTAGATCGACACGCTCGATGCCCGCGCACGCCGAGGCCTCGTGGTTACTCGCCGAGTGAAGGACGGCTTTGGGCCGGCTGCTCGTTCCCGAGGTAAAGACGGCCGTCAGAGCTCGGCCGGCTTCCTTGCGTAAAGCCTCGGTCCAAGGCAGTCGCCGGCGGCGAGCTTGGCTGCTAGCAGCCTGCCCCGGAACATCGAGCAGGACTTTAGAAATCGATGACAACGATCCGAAACGACGGACTTCTTTCGCCGGGACACTTCCGTTTGTCTGGACACCCTCCAAGGTCGGCGCGGCCTGGGGGGTGCGCCTGCCGGCGTGCGTTGCGCCGGGCGTTGCCGCGGGTGGTGCCGAGCCCGGTTCGAGCTCGAAAGCGCGCCCTACGCCCCCCGCTCCCTCTAGAGTGTCCGGGCCGAACCCGGTGCTGCCGCCCTGCTGCTCGCTACGCTCCGGACCGGCGGTCGCACTGGCCGCGCTGCGCGCGAGCTC
>CAZQYE010000242.1:1543-3854 GCA_964597375.1 uncultured Myxococcales bacterium | reverse complement strand
ACCCTTGTCCGTGCGGCAGCGGCAAGAAGTACAAGAAATGCCACGGGAGAGCCTGAGGCGATGAAGATCGAACCGGGTCCGCCGCCGCCGCCGGTTCGCGGCTTTCGGTTTTCGGGTGTGCACGGAGGGCTGAAGAGCCGGGGCCGGCGCGATTTCGCCTTGATCGTAGCCGACCGGCCTGCAGTCTGTGCGGCCGCGTTTACCACCAATCGCATGGCCGCCGCTCCCGTCATCGTGGCGCGGCGTCACGCCGAGAGCGGCGAGGCTCAAGCCGTAATGGTCAACTCCGGGTCGGCGAACGCCGGTACGGGCACCAAGGGCGTAAAGTTCGCCGAGTGGAGTTGCCGCGAGCTGGCCTCGCGCATCGGGTGCGATCCGGAGCAGATCATTCCGTGCTCGACGGGCGTAATCGGAGTTGAGCTCGAGCGCACGCCGTTCGCCCGGGCGATCTCGCTCGGCGTCGACGGGCTCAGCCGCAAGGGGGCAGTAGCTGCAGCGCGGGCGATGATGACGAGCGATGCGTTTCCCAAGTGGAGCCACCGAACGATCGACGGAAGCGAGGCGGTCGTCGTCGGCCTGGCCAAGGGCGCGGGCATGATCCACCCGAACATGGCTACGATGCTGGCCGTGGTCGTCACCGACGCGCGTCTGTCACGCGAAGCTGCTCGCGCGATTCTCGCGGCCGCCTTGCCCCGCAGCTTCAACCGGATCAGTGTCGACGGAGACACCAGTACGAACGACACGGTGGTTCTCATGGCGTCGGGGCAGGCTCCAGGCCCTATGATCGACGGTCCGAGCGCGGACGGCTACCGGCAAGCCGAAGAGGCGATCGTGGAAGTGATGGACGACCTAGCGCGTCTGATCGTGCGCGACGGCGAGGGGGCGACCAAACTCGTCGACGTCGTCGTGTCGGGCGCTTCCGGCGACGTGGAGGCCGATCGAGCGGCGCGCACTGTGGCCAACTCGATTCTCGTCAAGGCCGCGTTCGCCGGTGCCGATCCGAACTGGGGCCGAATCGCCTGCGCCCTCGGCTACGCCGGCATCGATTTCGATCCGGAGCGCCTGGAGATCGACATCGACGACGTCGCCCTGGTGCGCGACGGCGTTCTGGTTTCGGGAGAAGCACAACGGATGGCCCGCAAGGCCATGCGCGCCGACGCCTTCACCGTCTCGATTCGCGTGGGGCGCGGCCCCGGCTGCGCCACTGTCGTAACCTCGGACCTCACCGAGGCCTACATTCACTTCAACTCGGCGTATACGAGCTGAGCCGGCTGGAGCGGCTTGTCGTTATTCGGCCGGGCCTACTCGGGCACTAGGCACGTCGAGCAAGCACGCCATGTCCGAGCGCCGCCGTGTCACGCGGCTGGCCACCGCAGGCCGCGACCGTGTGTTACGCCGCCAGGCGCGCCAAGTCGTCGTAGGCTTTGCAGCATCCAGGCTTCGGCTCGCTGCAGCCGGAGGCTTCGAGCTCTTCGACGGCTGCGCGCACAGTTTGGTCCGTGTCCGCCGCGTTCAGCCAGCGCGCAATCAGCCACAGACCGAGGTATACGAACACCGCTTCGAGGGCGACGGTGACGATGAACAACAGACTTACAGTCATCTTCCCACTCCTCTCCCGGCCTCTTGGAGACCGGCTCACGTAAAGGAGCATGCACGGGGTGTGCCAGGGGGCGAGACTGTTAAGATTCCGATTTAACGAGGAGTTAGCGGGCGCCGTGCGTCCCGAAGCGCTGCGCGAGGGCTTCAGTGCAGCGGTTCAGCGGCGCTGCGATCGGAGGTCGTACTTCTTCATCAGTCGCTGGAGAGTCGTGCGGTGAATGCCGAGTGCCCGTGCCGTCTGGCTGACGTTGCCGCCATGTCGCTCCAAGGCACTGATCAGGTAATCACGTTCGAAGCCGACGAGCGCCTTTTCGCGCGGCAGCGCTGCAATCGCCGATGATGGGGGCGAGTGCGGGTGCTCCAAGCAAGCGTCGATATCCTCCGCCGAGATAAGCGTGCTTCTTGCGCGAGCCAAGGCCCTTTGGATGACGTTTTGTAGTTCGCGGACATTCCCGGGCCACGGGTACTCGACAAGGCGGTGCAAGGCTTCCTCCGAAAGTGCACGTGTCTTGTGTCGCGGATCTTCTTCCAAGAGTCGATCGAGGAAAAACACGGCGAGCCGCGAGATGTCCTCCGGGCGGTCGCGCAACGGCGGAACTTCGATTTCGAGCACGGCAAGGCGGTAGAACAGATCCTCGCGGAAACGTCCGGTCTCGACGAGTTTACGTAGATCCTTGTTCGTGGATGCGAGGAAGCGAACGTCGTAGCGGCG
>CAZQYE010000242.1:0-1443 GCA_964597375.1 uncultured Myxococcales bacterium | reverse complement strand
GCGCGTGCGACCAGCTCCTTGCCCGCTCCGGTTTCGCCTGTGATGAGCACGTTTCCCGTCAGAGGAGCGGTTCGCCGGACGGCGGCCAGTAGTTCATTGAAGCGCTTGGAACAGCCAACGAGGTCCTCGAGCCCGGGACTTCCAATCGTCGCACTGCGCAGCAGTTCGGCATGGTCGCGAGCGTTGGCGTTCTCGAGCGCGCGATCGATGGCTGAGAGAAGCTGTTCTTCGGTAAAAGGCTTGAGAAGATAATCGACGACCCCCTGTTTGAACGCGTCGATCGCCGACTCGACCGTCGGATAGGCGGTGATGATGATGACCGGCAGCTCGTCGGACAGCTCCGTGGCGAACCGGACGACCGCTTCTCCGCCACCCTCAGGCATGCGCAGGTCGGTAACGACCAGGTCGATCGGCTCGCGCGACAGAATCGCTTCGGCCTCCGGGGGGGTTCCCGCCTCGTGGACTGCGTACTCGGCCTCCCGAAGCGCCTGGGCGCAGCTTGCCCGCAGCCCTTCGTCGTCTTCTACCAACAAGACCTGTCTGGTTTCTTTCACGCTTGCCTCTCGATCGGGATCTCGACCCGTACCGACGTGCCGCGACCGACGGCGCTTTTGATGTGCATTCTGCCGCCGTGGCGCCGTACGATCGACTCGGAGATCGCCAGGCCGAGCCCCGTGCCCTGTCCCGGGTTCTTTGTCGTGAAGAACGGCTCGCGGGCCTTCTCGAGAGTATCCGGGTCCATTCCTACTCCTTCGTCGGTAACCTCGAGAGCGAGGATATGTCCGTCCCAGGCGACGCAGATCCGCACCACCCCACCTTCCGTGCTTGCATCGAGAGCGTTCGTCAGCAGATTGAACAGCACTTGGTGCAATCCTTGCTCGTCACAATACAGGAGAGGAATGTCGTCGGCGCTGTCGATCTCGAGCCGGCAACGCGCTCCAACGATCCGATCCTGCAAGAGCGCCGTCGTTTCTTCGATCAACCGGCGAACATCGACTGGTTCGTATGCGGCTGGTGCTCGGCCGGTCGAATACCGTGCGAAATCGAGCAACTTTTGAACAGCCCGAGTCGAGCGAGCAGCCGCCGCGGACAGGCGCTCCACTTCGATGACCGCATCGGGCGGAAGCTCGCCTCGTTGGGCACGCTTCGCGAGAAACCCGGCGTTCATCACGATGACTCCGAGGGGATTGTTGACCTCATGGGCGATACTCGTGGAAATCTCACCTAGGTAGGCCAACTTCTTCGATGCATCGAGCTGCCGCGTTCGCTCTTCCAGTCTTTCCATCAATTGCTGGAAACGGTCGGCGATTGCGGTTGTCTCGACGGTTCCCCAGCTATGCGCCGCCGGTTCTTCGCTTTGCACTTCGCCGGTACGGCGGTCGAGCACAACGGCCTTTTCGATCGCCTGGGAGAGGCTTTCGACCGGGCGGCTGATGTAGAATG
>CAZQYE010000241.1:0-3874 GCA_964597375.1 uncultured Myxococcales bacterium | reverse complement strand
GGAAGCGCATGCGCGGGCCTGCTCGCGAAGAGGGGCTTTCGCGTGTTGCTGCTCGAGAAGAACAACGTGGCCGGCGGCAAGGCCATGAGCCTTTCCAAGAACGGCTTCACCTACACCGCGTGGGTGGTCATTGGCGCGCCGGTTGAGGACAACTACTACCAGAGGGTTCTCGACGAGCTCGAGGTGTCCGACTTGGCCGAGCTGGTCGTGCCCGGAATCCAGGGCAGTATCTACAAGAACTCCGCCGGCCGTTACACCATGCTTCCGGACATGCCGGTGGGCGAGACCGATCCCAACGTGATCTTTGCCTGGCTCGAAGTGCCCGAGCACGAGCGACCCGGTGCGCTCGAGTTTTTCGCCGAGATGACGTTCATGCCGCCGGAGCGGATTGCGACCCTCGAGGGACGTTCGTTCGCCTCTTGGCTCGACGAGAAATCGGTCCCCGTCTCGCTGCGGGCGTTTCTGACGAGCCTGTGTTGCGACGGAATGTTCATGGTTCCGAGCGACCGTCTCGACGCAGCGGAGGCGATCACGAGTCTGCAGGAGATGTTTCTCAAGGGCGGAGGCGTGTTCTGCAAGGGCGGGTTCGGACGGGTTGCCGAAGCCTATTGCGAGGCGGTGCGCCGATACGGGGGGACCGTCGAAATGGGAACCCGTGTGGAGAAGATCCTCGTCGAAGGCGGTCGCGTGCGCGGCGTACGGACTGCAGCCGGGCGGACCTACTCGGCGCCCGTCGTGGTGAGCAACGCGGGCATCCAGCCGACCGTTCTCAAGTATGTCGGTGAGGAATTGTTCGATGCCGACTACGTCGAGTACGTCAAGAGCCTCGTGCCGTCGTACTCGCTGCTCGGCTATCGCTACTTCCTTTCGCGACCGGTGACCGACCGGCCCTATGGAGTGGTGTTCTCCAATACGAGCCCGTGGACGTCCGAGCGCCTCGAAAAGGCCGCCCGCGGCGAGGGGTCCCGTGAAGGGGTCCTGTACTACGAGGTCCCTTCGAACTACGACCCGTCAGCGGCTCCGCCCGGCAAGCAGCTCCTGATGACCGGCTCGTTTTGCCCGCCGGACCCGGACATGAGCAAGGAAGAGATCAAGGCGTGGGCCGACGCCGGGGAGGAAATTCTTTTCGGGGCGTTCCCGGACCTGCCCGGTGCCATCGAGGACAAGGACCTGTATACGACCAAGACCGTTTCCAACGCGACGAGGGATGCGGTGCTTCCCGGCATCGGCGGCGAGACGATCGGACTCGGGCAGGTAGTCGGACAGACCGGCTCGAGCAAACCGTCGATCGAGGCACCGATCGACGGGCTTTACTTCGTCGGCGCCGACGCCGGCGCTCGGGGCGTGGGGACTCAGATGGCGATCGCTTCGGGCATTCGAGTCTCCGAGGCGGTCGCCGAGCGGCTGCGCCGCCGCTAAGTGGTCAGTCGCGCCAGGGTTCGACGACGATCTTGGTGTGGCCTTCGGGACGGGCCAGACGCTCGAACGCATCGGCGACGCCGCCGAGGCCGACTTTCCCGGTAACCATCGCAGCGGCGTCGAGCTCGCCGCTGGCGATCGCCGTCAGTGTTTCTGCAAACTCGTCGGGCTGATAGGCGGCGACGAACCGAAGCGCGGCTTCCTTGGTGATCGCGACGAGCGGTTCGATCGAGTCGGGCTCCATGCACACTCCGAGAACCACGGCACGCACGTTGCGCGGCGCTCCTTCGAGGATGCTTTCGATGACTCCGGGTCGTCCCACGCACTCGAAGACGACGCAATCGGGTAGCTGGGGGCCGAGCCCGAGGACGACCAGCGGGTCGGCCGGGTCGAATCCTGCAGGTGCCGCGATCTCGTACCACGACGAGAATGGCGAGGCCTGTGCCGGATCGACGACGACATCGGCTCCGAGGCGCTCGGCGGCTTCGCGCCGGCTCGCAACGAAGTCGGCGGCGACGATCGGTCCGACGCCGCGGTGCCGGAGAACGGCGATCACGGCGAGGCCGATCGGCCCGCAGCCGAGCACGACCGGGACTTCGTTCTTGTCGAGCCGTGCCGCAGCGACGCCATGGACGGCGACCGCCATCGGCTCGGTGAGGGCGGCAACCTCCGGCGGCACGTCGCCGGGGACCTCGAGCAGGAGGTTTTCGGGGAGCACCATGTACTCGCCGAACCCACCCGGTAGCTCGTTCGAGTAGCCGATCGGCTGAAGTCGATTGTCGCGAAACGCAAAGGGCATGGCACAAACCCGGGTGCCCGGCGCCAATCGATGGGTCGTGTCGGGGCCGTAGTCCACGACCTCGGCGCAGAACTCGTGACCGAGAACGATGTCCCGGCCGAGGTCCATCGTCATCGGACCGCCCGTCCGGGCGGAAACGTCCACCACGTGCTCGCCGTGCGTGAGGGTGTGCAGATCCGATCCGCAGATCCCGCAGGCTAGGGATCGCACGAGGACCTCGCCGGACTCGGGCACGGGGTCCGGGACTTCATCGACCACGATCCGGTGGTTTCTCATGACCGCTGCGCGCATCGATCCTCCTTCGCCCTTCGGCGGCCGCGCGGCCCGCGCGGCGTGCTCGGCCCACTCGGCCTGCTCGGCGCGACGTTCCTACGGATTCTTCAATTGTGCTGGCGACCCTGAGTCAACCGCCGTGGCGCAGCCGCCGCGAACGGCCACCGGGGAGGGCCGTCGCCGCTCTGTCGTTTCGACAACGCAGGTGTCGTGCGTTGCTACCGAACAACTACCGCGGCGGCTTGAGGACGCTTGCCGAGTTCCCGGCACCGCCTGCCGAAGGTTCGGCCGCCCACCTCGCAGCGTGCGTGAAGAGGACATGCGCGGCTGTCGTAGCGAGCTCTCCGTCAGCCGTTGCGGCGGCAGTCTCCGTGTGGCCGCCGGCCGAGCACACCAGCGGCGCAACGCCTTGCAGAACCAGGTCTTGCGCCGCGTGACGTTTGCCGCGTGACAGTCGCGTCACTGTACGGCGTTGCACGACCGAACGTTGGCCTTCCCGTTGCTCATTGATCGACGACTCGAAACCCACCCGCAAGCGAGGAGGCGTAGATCGATGAGCAAGAGCAAGAGCAAAACGGTTCGTTCCCTGTCGGTCGCGGCGGCGTCGGTGTTGATCATCGGCTTCGCCTCGGTGGCATCCGCCCAGATCGCAGGCAGCGCCCACGACTTTTCGAGCTACGGTTGGAGCAACGGCCAGATTTGCGTGCCGTGCCACACGCCGCACGACGCAAACACCAGTGTCGCGCTCGCACCGTTGTGGAACCATGATGTGACGAGCGCCGTCTACACGGTCTACAGCAATCCGGCCACGCTCGATGCCACCGTCGGACAGCCGGCCGGCATTTCGAAGCTGTGCCTGTCGTGCCACGACGGAACGGTTGCGGTCGATTCGTTCGGGGGAGCATCCGGTACGACCTTCATCTCGTCGGTGGATCCCAATGCGGATTTCGGCACCGATCTGAGCGACGACCACCCGATTTCGTTCACGTACGATGCGGCACTCGCGACGGCGGACGGCGAGCTGTTCGACCCGACCACCACGAGCAGCGGCCTCGGCGGCACGATTCAAGACGACATGCTGTTCTCGAATCAGGTCGAGTGTGCGAGTTGCCACGACGTGCACAACGTCGCCGGCAACCCCTACCTGCTGGTCAAAGCGAACACGGCCAGCGCGCTGTGCCTGACCTGCCACGACAAGTAGCGACGAGACCCGCCACGCGCGGAATCGAAAGCGGGGCACCCCGAACAAGTGGGCGTCCCGCTTTTTCGTATCGACACTACGGGCTGATTTTGAGGCGTGCGAGGAGGGGGACTTGAACCCCCACGGCCGCAATGGCCACTAGGCCCTCAACCTAGCGCGTCTGCCAGTTCCGCCATCCTCGC
>CAZQYE010000240.1:0-3880 GCA_964597375.1 uncultured Myxococcales bacterium | reverse complement strand
ACTTGGAAAAGGTGCTTATCCCTGTCAAGGGGCGGCGACCGGGGAGACGCCTTGCAAGATTCGCGAGGGCGGGCCCAATGACCGGGGAAAAGGGCCCGCCCCCGTCACGCTCGAACGCGCTCGACTTCGACGGGCGCGCCTCGCGGAGCATGTCCCGGCGATCCGTAGAACATCCGGTAGTGGATGTGTCCGTAGCCGCCGGCCAAATGAATGGCTTTCCAGGGAGCCTCGACCGGCTCCTGCTGTCCTTTCCAGTTCTTGTGCTGGTACGGTTCCCAGGCGTGGTAGATGATCACCTCGCCAGGGCGTACCGAAGGCGAAATCTTCACCAGCGATTCGAACTCGCCGGCGTGGTTGAACACGCGAATCCGGTCGTTGTCGCCGATCCCTCGCCGCTTGCAGTCCACGGGACTCATGAAACAGACCGGCTCGCCGCGCTGCAGGCGCAGCAGTAGGTCGTGATCGCGCCAGATCGCGTGGATACTCCACCGGTTGTGCCCGCCGTTGATCCGCAGCGGCAGCTTGCTGCGCATGCCGGGCGAGTCCTTCTGTACGGGCAACTCCTCGCCGGCTTCCAAGTACCAGTCGTGGTCGATGTAGAACTGCTGCCTGCCGGTGATCGTCGGCCACGCTAGTTTGTCCTCGACGAACCAGCGGTGCGGCCAGTACGTGTCCTTGGGATCGTAGTCGCTGCACGTCTGGTAGATCGGGGAGGGCCGCGCCGTTCCCTGAATCCGAACGGCTCCGATCTTGAGCGCCTCTCGCGCGCCGATCTTGCCGATACTCGGGCTGTGCGTGAGGATCTCGTCGATCATCTTTACGGGATCCTCCGGGTCGTGCGGGTTGAAGAGACCGCCCGACGTGAAGTGCTCGTACGCTTTCGTCAGGTCGACCGGCTGGCCGTTCATTCCCCGCGCCGTGCGAATGCCCCGCTCTTCGGCCCGCTGCGAGATTCGCTCGGCGAGCAGTCCGAAGATGAACCACTCGGACTTCGACTCGCCGAGCGGCTTGACGGCTTCGTCGGACAGCACGATGTGCGGGGTATAACTCTGCGCGTACTTGATCCCGTGTTTCTCGTAATAGCCCGCGGCCGGCAGCACGTAGTCGGCGTAGCGCGCGCTCGTGTTCATGCGGAAGTTCACCGCGACGACCAAGGAGAGCTTCGGCCACAGATGCTTGAGCGCGACTTGCGGGGCAGGCCAGCGCCTGAGCGGGTTGCAGCCGGTGAAAATGTACGCGCGCGGCTCGCGGTCCTCGGACGGGTGAACGCGCGTCCATCCGCGATCGATCGACTGGCGCAGGTATTCGCCGAGTCCACGCGGTAGGGCAGGGTCGGCCAAGTCCGGCCGCGACCACATTTCGCGGTACCCGCCGTGGACGAACAAGAACGGCATCAGCGGGGTGTTCGCCTGCTTGTCGCTCACCCGCGTGTAGATGTCTTCGTAGTCACGCGGCGTCAGCCCGCGAATGGCCTTGGGAATGACCCGCAGCGTTTCCATGAGCGAAAGTCCGGTGGTGCCCATGCGGTCGAGGCCATCGAGCCCCCACCAGGCCGCAACGCGCAAGCCACCACCGGACTTACCTTGATTGCCCGTGAGCGCCATCAGCAAGATCATCGCTCGCTGGAACAAATCGCTGTGATGATGCTTGCAGGCACCCCACGAGGCGAAGATCATCGCGCTCGGTGCAGCGGCCATCTCGCGGGCGAAACGGCGGATCACGCCGGGCCCGACGCCGCAGACTTGCGATGCTTTCTCCGGCGTGTACTCGGCCAGGCGTCGCCTAAGCCGCTCGAATACCGGGCGTACGGTGACCGCCTTGCCGTTGCGCAGCGTCACCCGATGCTCGCCGCCAAGCGCCGGACGAATCTTGCCGAGCGCCAGAGAGCGACCGCCTTCGCCTTGGCAGCCCGGTACCGGCGCCAACCTCCCGGCCGCTTCGTCCCAGAAGTAGAACACGTCGTCTTTGCCGCCCGACTCGAGGTCGGACTCGCGCAGGAACTTGCCGTTGTCGTCGCGAACCAGGATCGGCAGATCCGTCTGCTCGCGCACGTACGGTTCGTCGTAGAGTTTCTCGGAGACGATGACCTCGGCGGCGGCTAGTCCGAGCGCCGCGTCGGTTTCGGGCCGCGGGTTGATCCACAGGTCCGCCCGAATCGCCGTAGGACTGTAGTCGGGTGCGACGACGACGAGCTTGGCGCCCCGGTAGCGGGCCTCGGTCATGTTGTGCATGTCGGGAATTCGCGTGTACATCGGGTTGCCGATCCACACGACGATGTAGTCCGACCGGAACCAGTCGTCCGAGGTTCCCTCGCAGTTGTACATGCCCCAGGTCTGGACCGCTCCCATGGGCATGTCACCAACGCCCGACCACGAGTCCATGATCGCGGTGTTGATCGCTTCGGCAAAGCGCATTTCACCGGCGGTCTCCGGGCCGTACCCGGCGTTGGTGGTGCCGTGGTCGTAGATGATCGAATCGGTTCCCTGATCGACCGCGGCGTCGATCAACCCGTCGGCGATTTCCGTCAGGGCTTGGTTCCAGTCGATGCGCTTCCACTTGCCGGCGCCGCGCGGCCCGACGCGCTTGAGCGGATAGAGCACCCGCGAAGGCGCGGCTTGCAGGTCCGAGTAGCACGCTCCCTTCTGGCAGCCGCGCGGATTGAAGTCGGGGACGTCGGGCCGCGGCGACTCGAACAACGTGTTTTGTTCCTCGCGCCAGACGATGCCGTCCTTGACGTAAATGTTCCACGGGCACGCCGAGATGCAGTTGGCCCGTGTGTGCGTGCACTTGGCGACCTTGTCCCAAGTCCACTTTTCACGGTAGACGTCCTGCCAGCCAGCGTACTCGACCGGGACGGCGTTGGTCGGTGTAGCTGCCCGGAGCGGAGGTCGGGTTTGCGGGCGGCGACTGCGCAAACACGACATCGAAAGGGCGAGGGTTCCTGCGCCCGCCGCGACGAGAAAGTCTCGACGCGTGATCCCACGCTGCCGTGGCTTGCCGCTTTGCGTCGTCACCATGACATCCCCAAATTCGCCTTCACCGGCTGGCACCTCGGCTCAGGCAGCGGGCGTTTCCGCAGTCCCTGGCCCTCGGGTCGCTGTCCCCAAGCCATGCTATCCGGTTTGGGCATTCCGCGGCTCGAACCTGGTCGGCACGCTCTTGCCGACTTGGATTCCCGCCCATTTACGCGGGCTCGGCCGGGCCACGTTGCCAGCAAGATTACCAAACGAACGTTTGTTTGGAAAGCCCTCTTGCGAAAAATTGTGCACGCATCCGGTGCCCAGGTTCTTCAGCCGGCGGCGCACTTGCGTTCTTCCAAGTGCTCGATTTCGCTTGCCCACGCCCAAACCCAAGCGGCCGGGCACGGGTGCCGACCTTTGCGTGGACTCGGGCTAGTGAGGCGAGCCGGGGTCTCCGGAGTTCCCGTGTTCCTAAACCGGTGTTCCTGAAGTTGATTGGCCACGCCCCTTGCGGAGGCCGAGCCTTGCGGGGTGGGTCGCAGGTGAGCGACTTCTTGCGCCGTCGTCGCGCAGGCGCGATGCGAACGGCGCTTGCGTCCGCTGGAGACGCTAGGTGGGCGCCGGCCTCTGCCGGCAGCGCCGTCGCATCCCCGGAGCCGTCTCGGCTCCGGCGCCGGTCCTTCGACCGGCGGCGCGATGCGCGACTGCATTTTCATGATCCAATATCGCGGCGGCGGCCGTCAACAAAAAATCGGGGTAGGTGCCCCGGATGGGGGTGCCCTGCGGCAGTGCCGCTGCCGATATTGCGGGTGTCGTTTCGCGTTGACTGGCGTACCCGGCCGGGGGGTCGGCCGCATGTGTGGGCGCCGCCTCGTCTGCGATTGTGCCACGCGCTGCGCCCCGCGAGCGCCGAGTTCCAC